>NZ_JBHWVM010000005.1:0-141619 GCF_042736805.1 Streptomyces sp. NPDC060031 | reverse complement strand
GCACCGAAGTGCGCCGCGCCGGGCCGGCCGGGACTACGCCCGGTCGTCGATCGGGATCTGCGCCTGGAGCGGGCTCTTGCCGTTCACAGGGGCAGCGGCGGGGGCGGGGGCCTGCTGGGCCCCCGGGGCCTGCTGGGACATCGACGCGAGCAACTGCCGCGCCAGGCCCAGGCCCGTGCCGCCCATCGTGAGGGCCTTGGCGAACATGTCGCCCATCCCCTCGGCGCCGTTGAGCAGCACCATGTGCTCCACGTTCCCGAAGGCCGCCGCGCCCGCCTCCACGATCGCCGGCCAGTTCTCGGCCAACTGCTGCGCGACCACGGCCTCCTGGTTCTCCGCCAGCGCGGCGGCCCGCGCCTTGATGGCCTCCGCCTCGGCCAGACCCTTGGCCTTGGCCGACTCGGCCTCCGCGAGGCCCCGCGCCTGCGTCGCCGCCGCCTCGGCCTCACCGGTCGCGCGGGTGGCCTTCGCGGCCGCCAGGCCCCGCGCCTCCGTCGCCTGGGCGTCGGCGGCCGCGGCCGTCGTCACCCGGGTCGCCTCGGCGGCCGCCGCCAGCTCCGTCTCCTTCGCCTTGGCCTGCGCCGCCGAGATGCGGGCGTCGCGGTCCGCCTCGGCGCGGGTGCGCGTCTCGTACGCCGCCGCGTCCGCGGGCTTGCGTACGTCCACCTGGAGCTGCTGCTCGCGCCGGTTCGCCTCCAGCTCCGCGACCCGGGTCTCCTGGACCACGACCTCCTGCCGCGCGGCCGCGTCCGAGAGCGGGCCCGCCTGGCGGGCCGTCGCGGCCGCCTTGTCCCGCTCGGCCTGGTAGCCGGCCTGGAGGATCTCGCTGTCGCGGGTGGCCTCCGACATCCGGGCGAAGGCGGCCTGTTCGGCCTCGGTCGCCAGCAGGTTCGCGTCGGCCTGCGCGATCCGCGCGTCCCGCTGGACCGCCGCCGCGTGCGGCATGGCCAGGTTCTTGATGTAGCCCGTCGGGTCCTCGATCTCGTGGATCTGCAGCGAGTCCACGATCAGGCCGAGCTTCTCCATCTCCGTACCGCAGGCCATCCGGGTCTGCCCGGTCAGCTTCTCGCGGTCCCGGATCATGTCCTCGACCGTCAAGCCGCCGACGATGGACCGCAGATGACCGGCGAAGACGATGTGCACCCGCTCCGGCATCATCTTCTGCTGGTCCAGGAAGCGGCGGGCGGCATTGGCGATGGACACGAAGTCGTCGCCCACCTTGAAGATCACCACGCCCTTGACCCGCAGCGGGATCCCCTGGTGGGTGACGCAGTCCACCAGCAGCTGCGTCTCGTTGAGGTCCAGGGACATCTTCCGCACCGCCTGCACACCCGGCAGTACGAGGGTTCCGCGCCCGGTGACGATCCGGAACCCCATGCCCTCGCCGAGCCCCTCCGTCTTGTGCGCGGAGCCCGAGATGACGAGTGCCTCGTTGGGCTCGGCCACCCGCCACATGAGCTTGAACAGACCGACCAACACCATGATTGCGGCGACAACGATGCCCGCCACGACGCCGATAGCCATCGGCAACTCCCCCTTTGACGCGGTGCCGTTCGACACCGACGAAGGCGAGTGTGCGCCTGTGCGCGGCCCCGGAGAAGACGGCTGCGCCATCTTGTCGCCATCTTGATACGCACAGGTGGCGAGGGGGCTCAGTTGTCGTATGCGGCCATCACGTACACCGTGCGCGGCGGCAGGTGCTCCACGACCGTCACCACCGTCCCGACGGTCAGCCGGCCGGTCCCCGGCGCCGGATGCGCGAGGAAGTGCTCCGCCCCGCCCCGGATCCGCACGATGACCTCGCCCACCAGCCCCGGCCCGACCGTCCCGGTCACCCGGCCGTCCAGTCCCACCATGTCCGTGTCCCCCATGGGCCGAGGGTACGCCGTGCACCTCACGTGCGGTACGCCTCGTCGAGCCGGCCGCCTCGTCGAGCCGCCCGGCGCGCTGCGTGCCGCCCCGCGAGCGCTCCAGGGTGGTGTGGATCAGGCGGACCAGCGGGACCTCCCGGGCCCCTTCGGTCGGCGAGGTCCTCCTCGCCGGTCCCCCGCTGGAGGACGATCTCGGCGGGGCCCGCCATGCCGTCGACGCCGGCCGCCGGCAGGGGCGTGTTCGCCGGGGTGCGCTTCACCGGCGCGGCGGCCGCCGGGGTCTTGGCGCTGCGGCCGGTCATCACCGCGTACCCGGCGTCGACGAGGCGCTCGAAGTCGGCGCCCGTACGGTCCCCGGGGTCGGGCCCGCCCAGCGGATCACGCGCCCGCCCGGCCCGCCCCCGGGTCACCCGACCGGGCCCCCGGGCGGGGCTGAGTTGGGGCTGGTGCCGCCCCTCGGCGAGCTGTATCGCCCGGAGGGCGATTTCAGCCCCGCCGGCGTTTGAGGCGCGGTGGTCCGGGGGCGGGGCCCCCGGCAGCGGCGCCGCCCGGGCTCCTAGCTGTGGCCGAGGTCCGCCTCGGAGAGGTCCGTCGGGGAGAGCGAGCCCGTGTCCGGGGTGGCGCGGAGGGGGAACTCGTCCGAGGCCATCGAGTCCAGCACCGGCGGCGCCGGCCGGGGCGGCTTCGGCATGACCGCGGCCTCCGAGTGCCCGCCGCAGCCGTAGGACAGGGAGACGAGGCGCCCGTCGGCCGGCCCGAACTCGTTCGCGCAGACACCGAAGGCCTGCCCCAGCGAGCCGCCGATCGCGACCAGGAAGCCACAGGAGACGCACGAGGCGGGGGCCGCCTGCGCCATCGGGGTCTTCGCGCCGAAGGACTCGTCCCAGCGGTCGGCCGCGGTGTGCAGCCCGTACCGGGACAGGACCCGGGCCCGGCGCATGCCGAGCTCCTCCGCGACCGAGGTGATGGACCCGCGCACCGGGACCACCGCGCGGTCGGTGACGTCCGCGTCCTCGGCCTCGACCAGTTCCGCCATCTCGGGGGACACCACCGAGTTCGGCGGCGGCGCGTCCTCGCCCGACCAGCCCGCCTCCAGCCGCAGGTCCTCGGCGTCCGTGGGCAGCAGATCGCCCGGCCCCATGTCGCCCGGCCGCAGCCGCTCGCTCCACGGCACCCACTCGGGGGCCAGCAGCGCGTCCTCGCCGGGCAGCAGCACCGTTTCGTCGAGGGTGACGTTCTTCGCCCGGGAGGCCCGCGTCACGGTGACGGCCCAGCGCCAGCCGCGGTAGCCCGGGTCCTTGCACTCGAAGAAGTGCGTGACGACCCTGTCGCCCTCGGAAACGGCGGAGACGTGCTCGCCCACCACTCCGGGAGCGGCGGCTTCCTCGGCCGCCGCGCGGGCGAGGTCTACCGCCTCGGCGCACAGGCGGTCGGGGGTACGGCTTCGCGTCGTCGCAGCACTCACAGGTCTCGTTCTCTCCTACGCCGTCTCACGAGTGCGCCGTCCGTACTGTCGTCCACAACGACCCGTCGGTCCTGTCCGTACGAGGCGCGGGCGGAGCGGACCAGAGGGCCGCGTCGACGTCCGCACCCGATCGGCCTCGGGCGCACCTACCTGCTATCCATTCTGCGGGATCGCGAAGAGGCGCGCGGCCAAGAGCAACCGCCGGTGGCGCGCTAGGCACGCTACCTCCTCCGGCGCCTTCGGCCCACATGCAAGGTCCGATTCGCGGACATGCTCACCGCCAGGATCCCGATCCGCCATGCGCCCGGGCCGCGCCGGAGGGGGTCCGAGAGGGCCGAGTGGGGCACTATGGCGAGGTGGCACCCGTACGGTCGTCCGATGGCGGCTCGGGACCGGCCAGGCGGGCCGGCCGGGCCGTCGGTCGTGCTCTGCACCTGCCGTTCACCGGTACGGCGCGCGGGATCCGGCGGGCCACGCACGCGCACGGGGCCGGTGAATCCGGCCTCGGCAAGCTGATCGAACTGCACGCCATCAACGGCGCGGGCGATGTGATGATCACGGTCGCGCTCGCCTCCACGGTCTTCTTCTCGGTACCCACGGACGAGGCACGCGGCCGAGTGGCCCTGTACCTGGCGATCACGATGGCCCCCTTCACCCTGCTGGCCCCGGTGATCGGCCCGCTGCTGGACCGGCTGCCGCACGGCCGGCGGGCCGCGATGGCGGGCGCGATGCTGACGCGGGCGCTGCTGGCCGTGATGATGTCGGGCGCGGTCGCGACGGGCGGCCTGGAGCTGTACCCGGCGGCGCTGGGCGTCCTGGTCGCCTCGAAGGCCTACGGCGTCGTGCGCAGCGCCGTGGTGCCGAGGCTGCTGCCGCCGAATTTCTCACTCGTCAAGGCGAACTCCCGGGTCACGCTGGCGGGCCTGCTGGCCACGGGCGCCGCCGCACCGATCGGGGCCGGCCTGCACGCGATCGGGCCGCCGTGGCCGCTGTACGGGGCCTGCGCCGTCTTCATCTGGGGGACCTTCGCGGCGTTCTCGCTGCCGCCCAAGGTGGACGAGGCGAAGGGCGAGCGCCGGGCCCGGCTGTCGACCCACGAGGCGCACTCGCAGCGGCCGGGGCTGCGCACGGTCAGCCCGTCGGTGCTGTGCGGGCTGCTGGCGAACGCGTCGATGCGCGCGCTGTCCGGCTTCCTGATCTTCTTCCTGGCCTTCCTGCTGCGGGAGCACCCGCTCGCCGGGCAGAGCGCGGCGGTGTCCCTGGGCATCGTCGGCGTCTCCGCGGGCGTCGGGAACGCCTGCGGCACCGCGGTCGGCGCCTGGCTCCGGGCCCGCGCCCCCGAGGCGATCATCGCGGCCGTGCTGTGCCTGACCCTCGGCGTGGCGATCTTGGCGGCCGTCTTCTTCAGCGGGGTCTTCATGGCCGTCCTCGGCGCGACGGCCGGCTTCTGCCAGGCCCTGGCCAAGCTGTCCCTGGACGCGATGATCCAGCGCGACGTCCCCGAGGCCGTGCGCACCTCGGCCTTCGCCCGCTCCGAGACGCTGCTCCAAGTGGCGTGGGTGCTGGGCGGCGCGATCGGCATCGCCCTTCCGCTGAACGGGGTCCTGGGCATGGCCGTCGCCGCGGTGGTGGTCGCCCTGGGCGCCGTCATGGCCGTCCGCGGCCTCCTCGCCTCCCCCCGCCACCACCAGCACCACTCCTCCCGGCCGCGGGTGGCATGACGGCGAGCCACACCGTGGGACCCCGTGCAGCGGCGCGGCCTACGGGCCAGATAGCCTTCGGCTCATGACCGCACCGCTTTTCTCGGGTAGGGCCCGCCGCAGCGTCGCGGCCCTCGGAGCCGTTTCCGCCGGCCTCCTCCTCCTCTCCGCCTGCGACAAGCCGACACCGCTGGCGACCGTGACGGTCGGCACCTCGTCGGTGTCCACCGAGGCCGCCTGCCACGACGGCACGGAGCTCTCCCCGGACAAGGTCCAGGAGTGCCTCACCAACAGCAAGAACGCCAAGACCGTCGAGTACGGCCGCGGCGACACCCTGCGCCTCGGTGTCGAGCCCGATGTCGTCGAGGACGGCAAGAAGTGGCAGGCGGTACTCGACGGCCAGCCGATCACCGAGCCCTCGTCGAACACCTACCGCAGCTTCCCGGGCGCCGACATCTTCGCGACCGGCGGCCAGGGCGAGGCCCCGGCCTCGAAGAAGCTGCACATCGTCGAGGTCGGCGCGGACGGCAAGCCGCTCGCCGTCTGGGCCTTCAACATCAAGCTCAAGTAGTCACGTACCCACGGTGCGCGCGCTCATCGTGACCGCGGTGACGGCGGAGGCGGACTCCGTCGTCACAGGTCTCACCCCTCATCCGGACACCCCCGGCCCTGAGCCGCGCGCCCTGCCCGGCGGCTACCTCGTCCGCCGCCGGGACCTGCCCGGCATCGCCCTCGACGTGCTCGTCGGGGGCGTCGGGCCGGCGGCCGCGGCCGCCGGCGCCGCCACCGCCCTGGCCCTCGCCGACTACGGCCTCGTCGTCTCCGCCGGCATCGGCGGCGGGTTCGCGCCGGCCGCCCCGCCCGGCTCGCTCGTCGTCGCCGACGCGATCGTGGCCGCCGACCTGGGGGCGGACACGCCCGACGGCTTCCTCGACGTCACCGCGCTCGGCTTCGGCCGCAGCGTCCACCTGCCGCCCGCCGAGCTCGCCGCCCGCGCCGCCGAGGCGACCGGGGCGCTGCTGGCGCCCGTGCTCACCGTCTCCACCGTCACCGGCACCGCCGCCCGCGCCGCCGAGCTCGCCGCCCGGCACCCGCTCGCCGGCGCCGAGGCCATGGAAGGCTTCGGGGTCGCGGAGGCCGCGGCCGCGCACGGGCTGCCGGTACTGGAGATCCGCGCCGTGTCCAACGCCGTCGGCCCGCGCGACCGTGCCGCCTGGCGGATCGGGGACGCCCTGGCGGCGCTGGCCGAGGGAATGCGCGTACTGGGCCCCGTCATCGCCCACTGGGGAGGACAGCATGAGCAACAGCACCACTGACCCGCTCCACCCGCTCCGCATCGCCTATTCGCCGTGTCCCAACGACACCTTCGTCTTCGACGCGTGGGCGCACGGCCGGATCCCGGGCGCGCCCGCCCTGGACGTCACCTTCGCGGACATCGACATCACCAACGGCATGGCCGAGCGCGGCGAGCGGGACGTGCTGAAGGTGTCGTACGCCGTACTGCCCTGGGTGCTCGACGAGTACGCGCTGCTGCCGTGCGGCGGCGCGCTGGGGCGCGGCTGCGGTCCGCTCGTGCTCGTGAAGGACCGCGGCCTGACGTACGGGCCCGGGGTCGACCTCACCGGCAAGACCGTCGCCGTGCCCAGCGAGCGCTCCACCGCCTACCTGCTGTTCCGGCTGTGGGCCGCGGACGTGCTGCCCGCCGGCGTCGGCAAGGTGGTCGTGCTGCCGTTCCACGAGATCATGCCCGCCGTGCGCGACGGCCGGGTGGACGCCGGACTGGTCATCCACGAGGCCCGGTTCACCTATCAGGACTACGGGCTGCACTGCCTGGCCGACATGGGCGAGCACTGGGAGTCCACCACCGGCCTGCCGATCCCGCTCGGCGCGATCATCGCCAAGCGCTCGCTGGGCGCCGACACGCTGCTCACGCTGGCCGAGTCGGCCCGTACGTCGGTGCGGATGGCCTGGGACGATCCGGAGGCCTCGCGCCCGTACGTACGCGCCCATGCGCAGGAGCTGGACCCGGCCGTCGCCGACCAGCACATCGGTCTGTACGTCAACGAGTTCACCGCCGGCCTCGGCGACGCCGGCTACGCGGCCGTCCGCGGGCTGCTGACGCGGGCCGCCGCAGAGGGTCTCGTTCCGGCCATCGGTCCGGACGCGCTGGCCTTCCCGTAGGCCCGGCGGCCGGAACGACAGTGCCCCGCCGACTCGTTCGAGTGGCGGGGCACGGTGCGTACGGAAGGTCAGACGTCGAGCTGGTCGGCCACCGCGCGGAGCAGTCCGGCGATCTTCGCGCCGTGCACCTTGTCGGGGTAGCGGCCGCGCTCCAGCATCGGGGTGATGTTCTCCAGCAGGGTCGTGAGGTCCTGCACGATCGAGGCGAGCTCGTCCGGCTTGCGCCGCTGCGCGGCCGCGACCGAGGGGGTCGGGTCCAGCACCGTCACGGAAAGCGCCTGGTCACCGCGCTGACCGGCCACCACGCCGAACTCGACGCGCTGGCCGGGCTTGAGGGCATCCACCCCGTCGGGGAGTACCGACGAGTGGACGAAGACGTCGCCGCCGTCGTCACGGGAGAGGAAGCCGAAGCCCTTCTCACTGTTGAACCACTTGACCTTGCCGGTAGGCACGTCCGTCCTCTGTCCTTGTGCTCGTCGGGTCCGAAGACCGTTGGAAACGGCTCCGGATAGCAGTACAGCGGGTCACCGACCCGCCACCTCCAGGCTAATGGTCCATGGACGAGTGACAAGACGTTCCCCGGTCCTTCGCGGTCGACCGCTTCGGCCAGGGAACTACCCTGGTGAGGTGACTGTTACTCCTCAGCCCGAGCACGCCGACGAAGTGCGCCCCGGTGACGCGCTCGTCAAGGCCGGCGGCATCGTGTTCATCGTCGGGGCCGTGGCCACGCTGGCCACCATGGCTCCGCTGTTCCTGGACGTCGACCCGTTCCCCTCGTACGCGTGGGCCGTGTGCATGCTCATGGGCGTCGGCTTCGCCATCTCGGCCGCGGGCGTGCTGCGCTCGGCGGCGGCCCAGCGCAGGGACGCCCGGGCCTCCCAGGCGTAGCCGCCCCGGCCGTCACACCTGCTGCGTGCGGGTGTACTCCGCCAGCCAGGCCGGCAGCGCCGTGAGGTCCGCCAGCACCACGTCGGCGCCCGCCTCGCGCAGTTCCGGCTCCCCGCACGGGCCCGTCGGGACCGTCACGGCCAGTGCGCCGGCCGCGCGGGCGCCCCGTACGTCGCCCACGTGGTCGCCGACGTAGATCTGCGCCCCGTACTCGCGCAGCGCGCCCGCCTTGGCCTCCGCCCACAGCCAGCCGATGACCGCGTCCGGCTCGATGCCCAGGTGCTCCAGGTGGAGGCGGGCGTTCGGCTCGTGCTTGGCCGTCACCACGATCGCGCGGCCGCCGAGCGCCTGGACGGCCTCGATCGCCTCGCGGGCCCCGGGCATCGCCGGGGTCGGCTCGATGGCGTATGTGGGATAGATCTCCCGGTAGCGGTCCGCCATGGCCGGGATCTCCGCCTCGGGGAACCAGTGCGCGAGCTCCACGTCCAGCGGCGGGCCGAGCCGCGTGACCGCCTCGTCGGCGCCGATGAACGTGCCCGTCTCGGCCGAAAGCGCCTGGAAGGCGGCCTTGATGCCCGGCCGGGAGTCGATGAGGGTCATGTCGAGGTCGAAGCCGACGGTCAGGACTGGGGTCGCGGTGCTCTCGGGACTCATACCGGCCATTGTGCCGAGCCGGGGAGGCGGGACCGCCGGGGGGCCGGGCGGCTAGCGGCGGCGGGAGCGCCACGCGAGGTACGCGGCCGAGGCCACGGCCGCGGCGCGGGGGAGCCACGGCCACAGCCCGTGGAAGGCTTCGCCGAGGGCGTCGTCGGCCAGGGCCTCGCCCCAGCGGCCGTTCAGCCGGCCCCACAGCCACACCACCGCGCCCGCGAGCACCGCGCCGGGCAGCCCGAAGACCACCCACTTCCGCTCGGCCGGGCCCAGCACCCGCGAGGCGTACGCGAGCAGCCAGCCCGCCGCGAGCACCAGCCAGTACCCGGTGACCGCGCCCGCCACCAGCACGGCCGCCGCCAGCAGGAGGAACGCGTGGGGCTTGGCCCGGGCCGTCGCCGCAGCGGCCGGAGCCGGCTCCGGCGCAGCTTGCGCCTTCGCGGCGCGCCGCCGCTCGCGCAAGTACCGTACGAGGCCCTGCCGCCCGGCGGCCGGCTCCGGTTCCGACTCCGGTTCCGACTCCGGCTTCTCCTGCGCCACCGGCGCCTTGAACAGCTCCGGGATCTCCACCCCGCCCGCGAAACCCTCGATCTGCGGACCGGCGCCGTGAGCCCCCGGCGTGACCCGCCACCAGTCGGGCTCCAGCGTCTCGGAGCCGCCGAGTTCGTCGAGCCCGGCCAGGTGCGGCGGCGCCGGCGCGGTGTCCGCCGGGCGCGGCGGTGGAACGGCGGGCCGGCGGCGCCCGCGCTGGGTCGGCACGGCGGGACCGGGCTCGGGCGTGGCGGCCGCCGCCGAAGACGGCCGCGTGCCCCGCGTGTCCAGGACCTCCTCCGGACTGCCGATCCGGTCCAGGATCCGCCGTACCGCGGCCGGCGTCTCCGGGTCGTACTTGGCGCGCCGACGGTCGATCTCGTCCCGCAGCCCCGACACCAGCCGCATCCGATCGCCCGAGGACAGCTGCCGCCGCTGCGCCAAGTCCCCGACCCGGCTCAGATATTCGTAGACCAGATGGTCGCTCTCGATCCCCACGCCCCGGCTCCTCCCGTACCTCCTGAGCCGAAGGTAGCGCGTGCGCCCGTGGAGCTGCTGCGGGCGCAGCGGATACCTTTGGCCGGATGGGGACCGGCCGACGAACCGGCCGACGCGACCAGGAGGCGACGACCGTGCCTGACCCGAGCACTGCGGGAAGCGCCCCGCGCTCCCTCGCCGAGGCGCTGCGCACCCGCGACGACGCGGCGCTCGCCGCCCTGCTGCAAGCGCGCCCGGACCTGCTGAGCCCGGTCCCGGGGGACGTCACGCAGCTGGCGACCCGCGCCGGCACCCGCGCCTCGGTCGTGCGCGCGCTGGACCGCCTGGACCGCTTCGCCCTGCAGACGGCCGAGGCCCTCGCGGTCGCCCCGGACCCCTGCCCGTACCCGGCGCTGGAGTCGCTGCTGACCGGCCGGCAGGGTGCGTACGCCGAGGAGAGCGCGGCCCGCGCCGCGCTCCCCACGGCGCTCGGCATGCTGCGCGACCAGGCCCTGGTCTGGGGCGACGAGGACCGGCTGCGCCTGGTGCGCACCGCCCGCGAGCTCCTCGCCCCGTCGGCCTCCCGCCCCTCCCCCACCGGGCTCGGGCCGACCGTCGCCGAGGCCACCGCCGGGATGTCTCCGACCCGGATCCAGGAGATCGTGGTGAGCGCCGGGCTGCCCGCCACGCACGACGCGGTGTCCGCGGTGACCGCGCTGACCGCCCTGTTCACCGACCCCGAACGGATGTCGGCGCTGCTCGACGAGGCTCCGGCCGAGGCCCACCAGGTGCTGGGCCGGCTCGTGTGGGGGCCGCCGTACGGGGAGGTGACGCCGAACCCGACGCCGCCCGTGCGCTGGCTGCGCGACCGGGGGCTGCTGCTGCCCGCCTCGGCGCGGACCGTCGTACTGCCCCGCGAGGTGGCGCTGCACCTGCGCGGCGGGCTGGCCCACCGCAACCCCGAGCCGCTCGCGCCGCGGGTGCCCGCGCACCGCGAGCACCGTCCACAGCTTGTGGACGCCAACGCCGCCGGGCAGGCGCTGGCCGCCCTGTCCACCGTCGAGGAACTGGTGAAGTCCTGGGAGCACACGGGTCCGCCGGTGCTGCGGGCCGGCGGGCTCTCCGTGCGCGACCTGAAGCGGGCCGCGGCGACCCTGGACACCACCGAACCGTCGGCCGCGTTCTGGGTCGAACTCGCCTACGCGGCCGGGCTGCTGGCCAGTGACGGCGAGGCGGACGAGCGGTACGCGCCCACCCCCGCCTTCGACGCCTGGTGCGAACTGCCGCCCCCCGAGCGGTGGTCGGCGCTGGCCGCCGCCTGGCTGCCCGCCACGCGCACCGCCGGGCTCGTCGGCGAGCAGGACAGCAAGGGCCGCACCCTGTCCGTGCTCGGCCCGGAACTGGACCGCTCCGCCGCCCCCGAGGTCCGCAGACGCGTCCTCGAACTCCTCGCCGAGCTCCCCGAAGGCGGCTCCCCGGACCCCGACGCGCTCCAGGCCCGCCTCGCGTGGGAGCGCCCGCCGCGCGGTACGAGCGATCTGCGTGCCCGCCTCGCGCACTGGACCCTGACCGAGGCCGAGGTCCTCGGCGTCACCGGCCGCGGCGCGCTCTCCGCGTTCGGCCGCGCCCTGCTGGAACACCGCGACCCGGCGCCGCTGCTCGCACCGATGCTCCCCGAGCCCGTGGACCACGTACTGCTCCAGGCCGACCTGACGGCCGTGGCGCCCGGGCCGCTGCGCCGGCCGCTGGGCGACACCCTGGCCGTGCTGGCCGATGTGGAGTCCAAGGGCGGGGCCACCGTGTACCGCTTCACGCCCGGTTCGGTGCGCCGGGCCCTGGACGCCGGGCGCACCGCCGTCGACCTGCACGCGTTCCTGGCCGAGCACAGCCGCACCCCGGTCCCGCAGCCGCTGTCGTACCTCATCGACGACGTGGCGCGGCGGCACGGGCACCTGCGCGTCGGCGCGGCGTCCTCGTACGTGCGCTGCGACGACGACGGCATGCTGAACGAGATCCTCGCCGACAAGCGGTCCGCCGGGATGGGGCTGCGCCGCCTCGCCCCGACCGTGCTGGCCGCGCAGGCCGAACCCGGCGCGCTGCTCGACGGGTTGCGGGCGATGGGCTACGCGCCGGCCGCGGAGTCCCGTACGGGCGACGTGCTCGTGGCGCGGGCCGACGCCCACCGCACCCCGCCGCGCTCGGCGCCCGCACCGGTGCCGGACGGGCCGCCCGCTCCGGACGCGACGCTGCTGAGGGCGGCCGTGCGGGCCATCCGCGCGGGCGACCTGGCGGCCACGGCCGTACGCAAGGAACCCGCCGCCCCCGGCGCGGTGGCCCCGGAGCCGGGTGAACTCCCGCGCACGAGCGCGGCGGAGACCCTGGCGACGGTGCAGGCGGCCGCGCTGACCGGCTCGGCGGTGTGGATCGGCTACGTCAACGCCGACGGGGCGGCCAGCCAGCGGGTCATCGCCCCGGTGCGGGTGGAGGGCGGCTTCGTCACCGGGTACGACCACACCGCCGACGAGGTCCGCACGTACCCGCTGCACCGGATCACCGGGGTCGCGGAACTGGCGGAGGACCAGGTGTAGCGGTCGAAAAAGCGGTGGCGGAGCGGGACGGCGGCCCGCACGCTGAAGCCCATGCCCATGCCCATGCCGATGCCGATGCCCATGCGCGACGTACCGAACCGCCAGATCCGCGCCGCCCACACCGACACGACCGTCACCGTCTACCAGGCGTACGGGCCCCACCTCGGCCCGCCGGCCGCCCGCGACGGACGCTTCCCGGCGGCCTGGAAGCGGGAGCGGATGACGTGGATCAAGCCCTCGTTCCTGTGGATGATGTACCGCTGCGGGTGGGCGACGAAGGACGGCCAGGAGACCGTGCTGGCGATCGAGATCACCCGTGAGGGCTTCGACCGGGCGCTGCGCGAGGCCTGCCTGTCGCACTACGAGTCCCACGTGCACCCCGACCGGGCCGCCTGGAAGGAGTCCCTGCGCGGGGCGCCCGCCCGCGTCCAGTGGGACCCGGAGCGCGACCTGCACCTGAACCCGCTGCCGTACCGCTCGCTCCAACTGGGCCTGTCCGGGCCGGCCTCACGGGCGTACGCCGACGAGTGGACGCTCTCCATCCGCGATGTGACGCCCCTGGCCCGGGAGATCCACGGCCTGCTCCGCGCCGGTGACGACGCGGCGGCGCGCAACCTCCTGCCCGTGGAAACCCCGTACGCCTCGGGCCCGTTGGCTCATCTGGGCGCGTAGTCGACGCGGTCGGCGTCGAAGGGCCACGCCTCGCGGAGCCAGCGGCTCACGGCCTCGTACAGCGGGGCGTCGAGGTGGGCGCGGTCGGCCCGTACCCAGGAGCTGACGTGCACCCGCTCGGGCCGGTCCTTGGCGGGGTAGACGTAGAGGCACCCGATGACGTCCGCCTCCCCCTCCAGCACGCTGTAGGTGAACCCGCGCCGCGCGGCGAAGTCCGCCGCGTGGCGGACCAGATCGGCCAGGTTCTCCTCGGCCGACATCCCCTCCAGGGGCGGCCACGACCGCAAGAAGCCGGGCGTGGCCCTGATGTGCGCGATGCTGCCGCTCCACGCGGCGAGGTCCCTCTCGTTGTGCCCGGCGGCGAGCGGCTCCAGCCGGAAGCCCTCCCCCGCCAGCGTCGCCGGTACGTCGAAGCCGTCCGGCACGAAGGGCTGCCGGTCACTGGTCTTGCCGCTGGTGTCGCTGGTGCCGCTCGTATCGCTCATGCCGGGACCCTAAGCAGCACCCCGCCCGGTCTCCACCGGATTTGCGCTGGCATGATCCGCGCGTGAGAACCGAAGCCGCCCCGTCCCGTCCCGCGAAGCACGTCCTGTTCGACGTGGACGGCACCTTGATCGACGCCCTGGACAACCAGCGCACGGTCTGGCACACCTGGGCGGCGCGCCACGCGCTGGACCCGGACGAGGTCTACCGGGTGGCGCTGCGGACCCGCCCGCTGGAGACCTTCGCGGCCGTGGCCCCGGACCTCGACCCGCACGCGTGCCTGGCCGCACTGCACGAGCTGGAGGACGAGGACGTCCGCTCCGGCTCCTACGACGCGTACGAGGGCGCGGCCGCGCTGCTGACCGCCCTGCCCCCGGAGTCCTGGGCGCTGGTCACCTCGAACTACGCCCACCGCGTGCGCGGCCGCTTCGCCCGGACCGGGCTGCCGGTGCCGCGGGTGCTCGTGGACGCGGCGGCCGTCGCGGAGGGCAAGCCGTCGCCGGTCCCGTACCTCCGGGCCGCGCGGCTGCTCGGGGCGGAGCCGCAGGACTGCCTGGTCATCGAGGACGCGCCCTCGGGCATCCGGTCGGGCCTGGCGGCCGGCATGACGGTCTGGACCGTCAACACACCCGCCCCCGACGGCGGCCACCGCCACTTCCCGGCGCTGCGCGACGCCGCCCCCGAGATCCTCGCCTTCGCCACCGGCCGGGCCTGATCCGCCCCGGCGCAGGACACCGTCAGGACCGGAAGGCACCCCGCCCGCGGAAGGATGCGGCAGACTGGAGGTTTGGCCGTCCGCGTCCGGGCGGCCATGTGCCGGAAGGGACGCACGCCAGGTGAATGGTCCACTCATCGTCCAGAGCGACAAAACCCTCCTCCTCGAGGTCGACCACGAGCTCGCCGGGGCCGCGCGGCGTGCCATCGCGCCCTTCGCCGAGCTGGAGCGGGCGCCCGAGCACATCCACACCTACCGGATCACCCCGCTCGGGCTGTGGAACGCCCGGGCCGCCGGGCACGACGCCGAGCAGGTCGTGGACGCGCTCGTGGAGTTCTCTCGCTATCCCGTCCCGCACGCGCTGCTCGTCGACGTGGCCGAGACCATGGCGCGCTACGGCCGTCTCACGCTGTCCAAGCACCCCGTGCACGGGCTCGTGCTGACCAGCACCGACCGGCCGGTGCTGGAGGAGATCCTGCGGTCCAAGCGGGTCGCCCCGCTCGTCGGCGCCCGGCTCGACGCCGACACCGTGGCCGTGCACCCCTCCGAGCGCGGGCAGATCAAGCAGACCCTGCTCAAGCTGGGCTGGCCGGCCGAGGACCTCGCCGGGTACGTGGACGGCGAGGCCCACCCGATCGACCTGGCCGAGGACGGCTGGGCCCTGCGGCCCTACCAGCAGCAGGCCGTCGAGGGCTTCTGGCACGGCGGTTCGGGCGTGGTCGTGCTGCCCTGTGGCGCCGGCAAGACGCTGGTCGGCGCGGGGGCCATGGCGATGGCCAAGGCGACCACGCTGATCCTGGTCACGAACACCGTCTCGGCCCGCCAGTGGAAGCACGAGCTGGTCAAGCGGACCTCGCTGACGGAGGAGGAGATCGGCGAGTACTCCGGCACCCGCAAGGAGATCCGCCCCGTCACGATCGCCACGTACCAGGTCCTGACGACCAAGCGCAAAGGCGTCTACCCGCACCTGGAGCTGTTCGACTCCCGCGACTGGGGCCTGATCGTCTACGACGAGGTGCACCTGCTGCCGGCGCCGGTCTTCAAGTTCACCGCCGACCTCCAGGCCCGCCGGCGGCTCGGTCTGACGGCGACGCTGGTACGGGAGGACGGCCGCGAGTCGGACGTCTTCTCGCTCATCGGGCCGAAGCGGTTCGACGCTCCGTGGAAGGAGATCGAGGCGCAGGGCTACATCGCGCCCGCCGACTGCGTGGAGGTCCGCGTCAACCTGACCGAGTCGGAGCGGCTCGCGTACGCGACCGCCGAGACCGAGGAGAAGTACCGGTTCTGCGCGACGACCGCGACGAAGCGGAAGGTGACCGAGGCGCTGGTGCGCAAGCACCAGGGCGAGCAGACGCTGGTCATCGGGCAGTACATCGACCAGCTCGACGAGCTCGGTGAGCACCTGGACGCGCCGGTCATCAAGGGCGAGACGTCCAACGCGCAGCGCGAGAAGCTCTTCAACGCCTTCCGCGAGGGCGAGATCAGCGTCCTGGTGGTGTCGAAGGTCGCGAACTTCTCCATCGACCTCCCCGAGGCCACCGTCGCCATCCAGGTGTCGGGCACCTTCGGCTCCCGCCAGGAGGAGGCCCAGCGGCTGGGCCGTGTCCTGCGCCCGAAGGCGGACGGCCACGAGGCGCGCTTCTACTCGGTCGTGGCGCGCGACACGATCGACCAGGACTTCGCCGCGCACCGCCAGCGGTTCCTGGCCGAACAGGGCTACGCCTACCGGATCATGGACGCGGACGAGCTGCTGACGACCGACTGACGTCGTCCCCGTCCGCGCACTACGCTGGTTACATGGCGCACCAGGAAATCTACGAAGTGCTGTTCACCGAGTCGGCGGGCCACGATCGGGACCGGCTGGATCCGGCGCGTCGCGCATCCTTCGACAAGGCCCTCGAGATCCTGGCGCGTGACCCTTACACGGAGCTGTCCCGGCCCATAGGGGCAGGCGAGCAGGATCGCGAGATCCGGCTCACCTCACAGATCGTGGCGGAGTACATGGTGTCGCGCGGGCGGCTGCTGCTCGTGGTCCTGCGGGTCTTCGACGACGCGGACATCCTCCTTCCGGAGGGGTGACCTCGGCGCCGGGACGCCCGGCGGGACGGAACCGCGGGAGCCGCGGCAGTGGCGCAGGGTGCGGGCGAGCAGGGCCGTGAGCAGCGGGACGGACCAGACCCACAGGTGCGGCCGGTCCAGCAGCAGGGCGCGGCCGGTGGCGGGCAGGTGCCGGGACCAGAAGTCGGCGGAGGCCTGCGGGAGGACCAGCAGGCCGAGCAGGGCGGTCCCGGCGAAGGCGCCCAGGGCGGTGAGTCCGGCCCGGACGCGGCCGGTCAGCAGCAGGTACGGGACGAGGACCGCCGGGGTCAGCGTGATCCCGGCGGCGGTACCCAGGGCGAAGCCCTTGCCGAGGGCGGCGGACGGCCGGCGCAGGTCCCACAGGACCAGGCAGGCGAGCGCCAGGTTGATCTGCCCGTAGAGCGGGGCCTGGAACACCGGCTCCAGCCACAGTCCGGCGATGGTCGCGGCCAGCACGGGGCCCGGCCGGGCCCCGAGTCCCGCGAGGCGGCAGGACAGCAGGATCAGCAGGGCGAGCAGGCCGGCATTGCCGAGGACGAGGACGGCCTTCAGTACGCCGACCGGCAGCCAGGCGGCCGGGGTGAACAGGATCGCCGCGAAGGGCGGGTACGCAGCGGGCGGACGCCACTCGGCGGCGGAGAAGCCGTGGACGGCGGCATCGGCCGTCGGGATGCGCAGGGCGATGTACAGCACGCCCAGCGCGAGCAGCGAGCCCGTGACCAGCGCGCCGGCGAGCGGCGACGGCGAGCGGCGGGGGTCGGAACTCCGGGTCACGGCGTGACCATAGTGGATCAGTGGCCCACCACTGCCGGGATCTGCCGCTATCAGGCCACCGCGCGGCGAACGTCGGCGCGGCGGACGGCCGGCCGGCGGACGGCTGGTCCGCAGCCGGGCGGAGGGCGGTCGGCGGACGGCTGGTCCGCAGCCGGGCGGAGGGCGGTCGGCGGACGGCTGGTTCACAGCCAGGCGGACGGCGGCCGGAAGCCTCGTCAGCGGCCGGGTCAGGGCCAGCCGGAAGCCTCGTCAGCAGCCGGTCAGGGCCGGTCGGAACCCCGGTCAGCGGACCGGCGGCGATCCGGCTGGGGCGCGGCCGGAGGCCCGGTCAGGCGCAGGAGGACGGCGGCGGGGTCCCGTCACGCGCGGGCGGGCGGCGGCCCGGGGAGGTCCCGGCAAGCGAGCTCGGCACTCAGCGGCGTATGACGCCCGCGTCCTCGGCGTATTCACCCAGGACGACGACGCTCACGGCGGTCGCCGCGAAGACCTTCGCGGCGTGCAGGACGCTGCCGACGCGGTGGCGGGGGCGGGAGTCGGAGGTGGCGGTGGCGCCTCTCGCGCGGCCGCCCTGGAGGGGGGTGAAGGTTGCGGTGCTCATGTATCCATGGTGCGCTTTCCCGCCGCCCCGCACATCGCCCTGGGGACGGAATCCCCGTCCCCCTCACGTACTACTCCCGACCCATACCGCCCCCTAGTGGCTCTGCCCGAGGTCTGGCGCCCCCAGGCAGGTGACCCGTACGGGCCAGCTGCCCCGAAGGGACTTGCGAGCCGGTAATCCGTTCGCGTGCCGCAGCCCCGGTGACTACAATCTCCGCTCTTGCCGCCTCCCGCTTGCCTCACTGGGGAGAGCCGCCCGCCGGCCGGTAACCGGCGGGCACGTTCCGCACCGATCACCCAGACGATCAAGCAGGAGGCAGTTCCGTGCCCGCGCACGCCCACGCCCACGCCCACGACCCCGGCCCCCACCCCGACACCGAAGCCGCCAGCGACCCCCTGGGCCGCGAGCGGGCGCACCTGTCCGCCTCCCGCTCCGCGCTCCGCGCGATGCGCGAGGACGTCGAGGCCCTCGACATCCGCGACGTCACCGCGAACTGGGTCAACGCGATCGTCCTCCAGGCCCAGATCGACGACCGCATCAAGGCACTGGCCGACCTCTCCCACACCCCGCTCTTCTTCGGCCGTCTCAACTACCTGCACGCACCCGGCGCGGAGCTCGCCGAGGGCGCGGAGGGCGAGCGGTTCTACATCGGCCGCCGGCACGTCCACGACGCGGGCGGCGACCCCATGGTGATCGACTGGCGCGCGCCCGTCTCCCAGCCGTTCTACCGGGCCTCCAAGACCGACCCGCAGGACATCGGGCTGCGCCGCCGCTTCGGTTACACGGGCGGCGAGCTGACCGCATACGAGGACGAGCACCTCTCCGACCCGTCGGAGGCGGCCGCCGTCAGCAAGCTGCTCCAGCAGGAGATCGAGCGCCCGCGCGTCGGCCCGATGCGCGACATCGTCGCGACGATCCAGCCCGAGCAGGACGAGATCGTCCGCTCCGGCCTGTCCGGGTCCGTCTGCGTGCAGGGCGGCCCCGGCACCGGGAAGACGGCGGTCGGCCTGCACCGGGTGGCGTACCTGCTGTACGCGCACCGCGACCGCCTGGCCCGCACGGGCACGCTGGTCATCGGGCCGAACCGTTCCTTCCTGCACTACATCGAGCAGGTCCTGCCGGCCCTGGGCGAGCTGGAGGTCAAGCAGGCCACGGTCGACGACCTGGTGGCGCGCCCGGGCCTGGAGGTACGCGGCGCCGACGCGGCCGAAACCGCCGTCGTCAAGGGCGATGCCCGGATGGCGGAGGTGCTGCGGCGCGCGGTCCACTCGCACGTCACCGCCCCCGCCGAGCCCCTGATGGTGGTCCGCGGCTCGCGCCGCTGGCGGGTGCCGGCGTACGAGCTCGAGGAGATCGTGGTCGAGCTCCAGAACCGCGACATCCGCTACGGGGCCGCGCGCGACGCGCTGCCGCAGCGGATCGCGCACGCGGTTCTCGTACGGATGGAGCAGGCGGGCGAGGCACCGGACGACCGCGTGCAGGACGCGGTGGCGCGCAACCCCGCGGTGAAGGCGGTGGTGAAGGAGGTCTGGCCGCCGGTGGAGCCGGCGAAGCTGGTGCTGCGGCTGCTGTCGGACCCGGAGTTCCTGGCGGTGCACGCGCAGGGGGTGCTGTCCGAGGACGAGCAGAAGCTGCTGCTGTGGCAGAAGCCGGCGCGCAGCGTGAAGGCGGCGAAGTGGTCCGCGGCGGACCTGGTCCTGATCGACGAGACGGCGGACCTGGTGGAGCGGACGCATTCGCTCGGCCATGTCGTCCTCGACGAGGCGCAGGACCTGTCGCCGATGCAGTACCGGGCGGTGGGGCGGCGCTGCACGACGGGCTCGGCGACGGTGCTGGGCGACCTCGCGCAGGGCACCACGCCGTGGGCCACGCGCAGTTGGGACGAGGCGCTGGCGCACCTGGGCAAGCCGGACGCGGTGCTGGAGGAGCTGACGGCGGGCTTCCGTGTGCCGCGCGAGGTCATCGCGTACGCGTCCCGGCTGCTGCCGGCGATCTCTCCGGGGCTGGCCCCGGTCTCCTCGGTCCGTGAGACCCCGGGCTCGCTGGTCGTCTCGCCGGTCGCGGTGGGGGAGGGCGAGGGCGAGGGCCTGACGGCGGCGGCGCTGGAGGCCTGCCGGGCCTCGCTCGCGCACGAGGGGTCGATCGGACTGATCGCGGCGGACGCGCGGGTGCCGGTGCTGGCGCAGGCGCTGGTGGCGGCGGGGCTGCCGTACCTGGCGCCCGGCGAGGAGACGACGGCGCAGGCGCGGCTGACGCTGGTGCCGGCGTCGCTGGCGAAGGGTCTGGAGTACGACTACGTGGTACTGGACGAGCCGTCGGCGATCGTGGACGGCGAGCCGGACGAGCGGACGGGGCTGCGCCGGCTGTACGTGTGCCTGACCCGAGCGGTCTCGGGCCTGACCCTGCTCCACGCCAGGCCCCTCCCGGCGGCCCTGGCCTGATCTCCGTGCCCCGCGGGGCACGGGGATCAGGCCAGGGCGGCAAAACCGGGGGCCAGGGCGGAGCCCCGCGGGGCCGCTCCGGCGGGGGGGTCAGGCCAGGGCCGCCCGCCAGTCGGAGACGGCGGCGGCCGAGACGGGGCGGCCCCACCCGGAGGGACGGGCCGCGCTGCCGATGTGGAAGGCGTCGACGCCCGCCCCGCGCAGCACCGGCAGGTGGGACAGCGCCAGCCCGCCGCCGACCAGGATCCGCGCCCCGTACCCCGGCTCGCCCTGCCGCGCCGCCTCCGCCAGCAGCACCGGCAGCCCCGCCTCGACGCCCGTCGCCGAGCCGGCGGTCAGGTACGTGTCCAGCCCGGGCACGTCCGCGAGCGCCTTGCGCAGCTGGTCCCGGTCCGCGGCCCGGTCGATGGCCCGGTGGAAGGTCCAGCGGCAGCCGGCCAGCTCCGCCGCGAGGGCCTCGACGGCGGTGAGGTCGGGGGTTCCGTCCGGCTTCAGGAAGCCGAGGACGAACTCCTCGGCCCCTTCCGCGCGCAGCGCCCGCGCCTGCGCCACCAGCAGCTCCAGATCCGCGGCGGATCCTGCCGAGAAGCCGTCCGTCTTGCGGAGCATCACGCGCAGGGGGATGTCGACCGCCGCCCTGATGGCCGCGAAGGTCTCGCGCGGCGGGGTGAGCCCGTCGGCGGCCATGTCGGCTACCAGTTCGAGGCGGTCGGCCCCACCGGCCTGGGCCGCGATCGCGTCCTCGGCGTCGAGGGCGATCACCTCCAGGAGCGCACGGTTGCTCATGTGATCCCATCCTTCGGAAATCTGCTCATGTGGCTTGTATGGCTTGCATGGCCCGTATGACCTGTTTGGAAAATAGGTCTAGTCCAATGTTCAGGGTACGGGCCTTCGCCCGCGCTTCACCAGCACAATCGCGCCACCCCCACAATGTGCGCATGGACACCGACCCCGCGCACACCGACACGGCGCGGCTCCGCGCCCGCTGGAACGCGACCGTGAGCGCCGCCGGCGCCACCGCCGACCGCGACCCCGCGCCCTACGCCGACCGGCTGCTGGCCGCCTGGGCCGAGCCGCAGCGCCGGTACCACACCACCGCGCACCTGGCCGACGTACTCGCACGGATCGACGTACTGGCCGAGCACGCCCCGGAGCCGAGCGCCCTGGACCGGCCGGCCGTGGAGCTCGCGGCCTGGTTCCACGACGCCGTCTACCGTCCCGACCGCTCCGAGAACGAGGAGCGCAGCGCGGCCCTCGCCGAGCGCGCCCTGCCCGAGCTCGGCATCGACGCCGCCCGCACGGCCGAGGTGGCCCGGCTCGTGCGGCTGACCGTCACCCACGACCCCGCCCCCGGCGACACCGCCGGCGAGGCGCTCTGCGACGCGGACCTGGCCGTCCTGGCCGGCGCCCCGGACGCGTACACGGCGTACGCCGCCGCCGTGCGCGCCGAGTACGGCTTCGTCCCCGACGAAGCCTTCCGCACCGGGCGCGCCGCGGTGCTCCGCCAGTTGCTCGACCTGCCCCGCCTCTTCCGCACCCCGTACGGGGCCGCGCACTGGGAGGCCGCGGCCCGCGGCAACCTGGCCGCCGAGCTGGCGGAGCTGACGCGGACCGGTGCGCCGGGAATGTGATCCCGTTCGCCACGGTTGGTGAAGGGCGTGCCCACAGCAGCCGAACGCCCCCGCATGCCCGTCGCCGTCTACGTCCTCGGCCTGTCCGTCTTCGCGCTCGGAACCAGCGAATTCATGCTCTCCGGGCTCCTGCCGCCCATCGCCGAGGACCTGGACGTCACCATTCCGCAGGCGGGCCTGCTGATATCCGCCTTCGCGATCGGCATGGTCGTCGGCGCGCCCCTGCTGGCCGTGGCCACGCTGCGCCTGCCGCGCCGCACCACGCTCGTCTCCTTGATCAGCCTCTTCGGCCTCGGTCAGGTCGCGGGTGCGCTGGCCCCCTCGTACGAGCTGCTGTTCGCCTCCCGCATCGTCTCCGCGCTCGCCTGCGCCGGCTTCTGGGCCGTCGGCGCGGCCGTGGCGATCGCGATGGTCGAGCGGCACCAGCGGGCCCGCGCGATGGCCGTCATGATCGGCGGCCTCTCCATCGCCAACGTCCTCGGCGTGCCCGCCGGTGCCTTCCTCGGTGAGAACCTCGGCTGGCGCGCCGCGTTCTGGTCGGTCGGCGCGGCCTCCGCGGTGGCGCTCGCCGGGATCCTGGCACTGATCCCGCGGATCCCGCTGCCCGCCGAGAAGCCGACGCTCTCGCGGGAACTGCGGATCTACCGCGACCGCCAGGTGTGGCTGTCCATCGGCGTCACCGCCCTCGCCGCGGGCGGCGTGTTCTGCGCGTTCAGCTACCTGTCTCCGCTGCTCACGGACGTGGCCGGGCTGGACTCCGGCTGGGTGCCGTGGATCCTGGGGCTCTTCGGGGTGGGCGCGCTGGTCGGCACCACGGTCGGGGGCCGGGTCGCGGACGCGCACCTCTTCGGCGTGATGCTGTGGGGCATCGTCGCGTCGACCGTCTTCCTGGCGGCGCTGGCCCTGCTGGCGTCCGTGGCCGCGGCGGCCGTCGCGCTGTCGTTCCTGATCGGGTTCTCGGCGTTCTTCACCGCCCCGGCGCTCAATGCCCGCATGTTCAACGTCGCGGGCGCCGCCCCGACGCTGGCGGGTGCCACCACGACGGCCGCGTTCAACCTCGGCAACACCGGTGGCCCCTGGCTCGGCGGCACCGTCATCGACGCGGGGTACGGCTACTCGGCGACCGCCTGGGCCGGCGGCGCGATGACGGTCACGGCCATCGCCCTCGGCGTGGTCGCCCTGCGCCTCGACCGGCGTACGCCGCCCCGCGCGACCGTCGTGGTCGCGTCGGGCGCCGCCACCCCCGCGGAAACGCCCACGCACGCCTGACCGTCCCGGCTGATCGCGATGGCCCGCAGGGCGGTTTCAGCCCCGCCCGGGGGTCCCCCCCCGGACGGAGTCTGGGGGGAGCTTTGGGGAGCTTGGGGCGCGGGGTCCGGGGCGGAGCCCCGGTCAGGCCGGGCGGCCCTTCGGGCGGCGGAGGCCCGCGGCCGTGAGGCGGCGGACGAGCTCCTTGCTGCCGATCTCCACCGCGCCGGCGCCCACCGCGTCCGCGTAACGATGCGACGGCACGTCGTAGTGGTCCCGCTCGAACGCCCTGGGCGGGCAGCCGATGCCCGCCGCGAAGGCGTGCAGTTCCTCGTACGAGACGTCACTGACCAGGTGCGACCACATCCGGCCGTGCCCCGGCCAGGTCGGCGGGTCGATGTAGAGCGTCACCGGCCGTGTCCCGGGCGGAAGACGGGGCCCAGACCGCCGACCGCGGCCACCTTCACCCCGGCCTCCGAACACACCCAGTGCGGATCGGGGCCCAGCTCCGGCTCGACGTCGAGCGCGTGCGGGTCGCCGTGCGAGCAGACCGGGCACAGCGGCCAGCGCCCGTACTTCCCCAGCAGCGCGTCCTGTACGTCCTGGGCGACGAGTCCGGCCAGGTAGCCGACCCCCTCCGGCCACTGCTCCACCCACCACCGGCGGTGCGTGACCGAGTCCTCGACGAGGGAGACGACATCGGCTTCGGCGACCTCGCCGGCGGCGAGATCGGCGAGCACGAGCGCACGGGCGACGTGCAGCGCCTGTTCCAGTGGGGTCGCGTGGTCCATGTGCACATTGTGAACCCGCAGGGGCCAAGTGGCGAAGGTCCTCTTTTCAAGGGCCTCATGGCTCCTTGACGCCCCCTTGCGCTGAAAATAGATTTCACGTGTGAGCGATTCCCCGAAGGAAACTTTCAGCGCGGCCCTGGCCCCGGCCCCGGCCCCGGCCTTCCCCGCCCCCGCCGCGCTCCGCGCCCGCGTGCGCAGCCTCGCCCCCACCATGACCCGCTCCGTGCTGGCCGTCGCCGAAGCCGTCGCCGCCGACCCCGCCGGCTGCGCGCAGCTCACCGTCACCGCCCTCGCCGAACACACCGGCACCAGCGAGGCCACCGTCGTCCGCACCGCCCGCCTCCTCGGCTACCCCGGCTACCGGGACCTGCGCCTGGCCCTCGCCGCGCTCGCCGCCCAGCAGGAGTCCGGCGCGGCCCCCGCCGTCACCGTCGACATAGCCGTGGACGACCCCCTCGCGGACGTCGTCGCCAAACTGGCCCACGAGGAGGCGCAGACCCTCGCCGACACCGCCGCCGGCCTGGACCTGACCCAGCTCTCCGCCGCCGTCACCGCGCTCGCGACCGCCCGCCGCATCGACATCTACGGCATCGGCGCCTCCGCCCTCGTCGGCCAGGACCTGGCCCAGAAACTGCTGCGGATCGGCCTGATCGCCCACGCCCACAGCGACCCCCACCTGGCCATCACCAACGCCGTCCTGCTGCGCCCCGGTGACGTGGCCGTCGCGATCACCCACTCCGGCTCGACCGGCGACGTGATCGAGCCGCTGCGCACCGCCTTCGAGCACGGCGCCACCACCGTCGCGCTCACCGGCCGCCCGAACGCCCCGGTCGCGCACTACGCCGACCTGGTGCTGGCCACCTCCGCCGCCCGCGAGACCCGGCTGCGCCCGGCCGCGATGTCCAGCCGCACCAGCCAACTACTCGTCGTCGACTGTCTGTTCGTCGGCGTCGCCCAACAGACGTACGAGACCGCCGCGCCCGCGCTCGCCGCCTCCTACGAGGCACTCGCCCACCGCCACCGCACCACCCGACAGGAGCCCCGCCCATGACCGCGTACGCCGACCTGCGCGCCCAGCTCGACACGTTGACCACCGAGGCCTTCCGCCCCGAACTCGCCGAGATCGACCGGCTGCCCACCCTGGAGATCGTCCGGCTCATGAACGCCGAGGACGCCACCGTCCCGGCCGCCGTCGCCGGACAACTGCCGCAGATCGCCGCCGCCGTCGACGCGATCGCCCCGCGCATGGCCCGCGGCGGCCGCCTGGTCTACGCGGGCGCCGGCACCGCCGGGCGGATGGGCGTACTGGACGCCAGCGAGTGCCCGCCGACCTTCAACACCGACCCGGCCGTGGTCGTCGGCCTGATCGCGGGCGGCCCCTCCGCCATGGTCAAGGCCGTCGAGGGCGCCGAGGACTCGCGCGAGCTGGCCGCCGAGGACCTCACCGCGCTGGAGCTGACCGCCGAGGACACCGTCGTCGGCATCTCCGCCTCCGGCCGCACCCCGTACGCGATCGGCGCGGTCGAGTTCGCCCGTACGCGCGGCGCGCTCACCGTGGGCCTGTCCTGCAACGCCGGCTCCGCGCTCGCGGCGGCCGCCGAGCACGGCATCGAGGTCGTCGTCGGCCCCGAACTGCTCACCGGCTCCACCCGTCTGAAGGCGGGCACCGCACAGAAGCTCGTACTCAACCTCATCTCGACGGTCACGATGATCCGCCTGGGCAAGACCTACGGAAATCTGATGGTCGACATGCGCTCCTCCAACGAGAAGCTGCGCGCCCGCGCCCGGCGCATCGTGGCCCTGGCCACCGGCGCCCCCGACGCCGAGATCGAGGCAGCGCTCGCCGCCACCGACGGCGAGGTCAAGCACGCGATCCTCGTCATCCTCGGCGGAGTCGACGGCCCGCGGGCGGCCGAGCTGCTCGGCGCCTGCGACGGCCACCTGCGCCCGGCCCTCTCCCTCGCCCGGACCCGCTGACCTCCCGCATTCCCGCTGCCCTCCCGCATTCCCGCATTCCCCGCATTCCCCGCATTCCCGACCCAAGGCGACCCCCACATGTCCACTGACAAGAACCGCGCCACAGCCGCCGCGATCCTTCCTCTGGTCGGCGGCCCGGACAACATCACCTCCATCGCGCACTGCATGACGCGCCTGCGCATCGGACTGCGGGACCGCTCGCTCGTCCAGGACGAGGCACTGAGAGCCCTCCCGGCGGTCATGGGCGCGGTCGACGACGACACGTACCAGATCGTCCTGGGCCCGGGCACCGTCGCCCGCGTCACGCCCGAGTTCGAGGCGCTGGTCGAGGAGGCCCGCGCGGCGGCGCCCCAGCCCCGGCACGCCGTCACCTCGGACGACCTGGCCGCCCAGGGCGCCGCGCTGAAGCAGACCCAGAAGGAGCAGAACTCCACCCCCTTCAAGCTGTTCCTGCGCCGCGTCGCGAACATCTTCGTCCCGCTGATCCCCGCCCTCATCGGCTGCGGAATCATCGCGGGCCTCAACGGCGTCCTGACCAACGCCGGCTGGCTGCCGGCGGTCGTGCCCGCACTCGCCGCGATGGCCTCCGGCTTCATGTCGCTGATCGCGGTGTTCGTCGGCTACAACACGGCCAAGGAGTTCGGCGGCACGGCGATCCTCGGCGGCGCGGTCGCCGCGATCATCGTCTTCCCGGGCGTCGCGAACATCACCGCCTTCGGCCTGGAACTGAAGCCCGGCCAGGGCGGCGTACTGGGCGCGCTGGCCGCCGCCCTGCTCGCCGTGTACGTCGAGAAGTGGTGCCGCCGCTGGGTCCCGGAGGCCCTGGACGTCCTGGTCACCCCCACCCTCACGGTCCTGGTCTCGGGCCTGGTCACCATCTTCGGCCTGATGTTCATCGCCGGCGAGGCCTCCACCGCCATCGGTACGTTCGCCAACTGGCTCCTCGCCACCGGCGGCGCCTTCGCCGGGCTGATCCTGGGCGGCCTCTTCCTCCCCCTGGTCATGGTCGGTCTGCACCAGGCGCTGATCCCGATCCACACCACCCTCATCGAACAGTCCGGCTACACGGTGCTGCTGCCCATCCTCGCCATGGCCGGCGCGGGCCAGGTCGGCGCGGCCATCGCGGTCTACTACCGGCTCCCGCGCAACCGTTCACTGCGCACGACCATCAAGTCCGCGCTCCCGGCGGGCTTCCTGGGCGTCGGCGAACCGCTGATCTACGGCGTCTCCCTCCCCCTGGGCCGGCCCTTCGTGACCGCCTGCGTCGGCGGCGCGGCCGGCGGGGCCTTCGTCGGGCTCTTCAACCAGCTCGGCTCCGCCTTCGGCTCCACCGCCATCGGCCCCTCGGGCTGGGCCCTCTTCCCGCTGCTGGACGGCAAGTCGGGGATGGGCCTGACCATCGCGATCTACGCGGGCGGCCTGGCGGTCGGCTACCTGGTGGGCTTCGTGACCACGTACTTCTTCGGCTTCACGCGCCAGATGCTGACGGACCTCAACACGGACCCGGAGCCGGCCGGAGCCCCCCAGCCGGCGCCCGCGACGGAACCGGCCCTGGCCTGACGCCCCACCGGCCCGGCGGGGAGACTGTGACCATGCAGCTCCCCGCCGAAGCCGTCCCGGCCACCGCGCCGATCGAGATCCCCGAGGTGGTCCCGCCCGGCCGCATGTCGGCCACGGCGCAGCCGGAGTTCACCCTCCCGGGCGGGACGGTGCTGCGGCCCTGGGCCGCGTACGACGCACCCGCGCTGGTCGCGTCCTGCCTCGACCCGCAGATCCGGCACTGGAACCGCACGGGCCCGCTCACCCCGGCCGATGCCGAGGACCGTATCGCCCGCTGGAACGCCCGCTGGCAGGCGGAGAAGGCCGCGATCTGGGCCATCGTCCCCGCCGCCGGAGGCCGTTCGGTCGGTCTGATCGGCCTGGCCGACCTCGACCTGCCGGGCGGCAGCGGCGAGATCCTCTACTGGCTGCTGCCCACGGCCCGCGGCGCCGGCGTCATGGCGAAGGCCACGGACCGCGTCAGCCGCTGGGCCTTCGAAGAGCTGGGCCTGCACCGCGTGCGCATCACCCACTCCGTGGCCAACCCGGCCTCCTGCGCCATCGCGACGAAGGCCGGCTTCCCCCTGGAGGGCACGATGCGCGCCGCGCTCCTGCACGCGGACGGCTGGCACGACGAACACCTCCACGCCCGGCTCCGCACGGACACCCCGCCCGCGCCCGTGCCCGCGCCCGTGCCTCCGGCATGAGCCGATGCGTGCAGCCGCCAACAGGTTGGCTCGTAACCGCCCCGGACGCCGGGCTTCCTCCCCCCGGCAGCCGGAGAGTCCGGGGCGGCGCCGGGCCGTCGCCTGGTGCGATGGACGGGGGGCGCGGGCCCGGTCGCGGTCAAGAGGGCCTCTGTCCGGTACGGGCCTGGGTTGGCCGTGAAAAGGTGCCCTAGCGTTGCGTCGCCCCGTAAAAACAGGGGCTTTCGTGACGAGAAGGGAACACGATTCCTATGCGCACGAGCACGAAGTTCGCCGTGGCCCTGGCGGCCGGCAGCCTGGCCGTCTTCGGTTTCTCCGGGACCTCTTCCGCCCAGTCCGCCCTCGACGGCACCATCGCCGCCCAGGCCGCCCAAGCGGGCCTCAGCGGCAGCGAAGTGGCCGGTCTGCAGAAGCAGATCGACGAGCAGCTCGCCCAGACCCCGGGCGGCAAGCGGATCGGCCTCAACCAGGCGGCCTGGCGGGACGGGAAGGCCGTCATGACGTGGCCGCTGCCCGGCGAGACGAAGGCGAGGGCCGTGAACGAGCCCTCCGTCGCCCTCGGTTCGCCGAACTGCAGTTACGGCTGGACCTGCCTCTACGAGCACGCCAACTACGACGGCCGCCGGCTGACGTGGTCGGACTGCAACTTCGAGAACCTCGCCACCTGGGGGTTCAACGACAAGGCCACCTCCTGGCACAACAACCAGACCAACGGGACGGTGACCACCGTCTACAACTGGACCGGCAGCTACTGGGAGCAGCTGTGGGCCTCCGCCGCCCCGTCGGCGAGCTCCAACGTGGGCAGTTGGGCCAACGACAGGGCGGACGGACTGTGGGTCTGCTGACCCGCTGACCCGCACCTCCTCTCAGCTCCTCCCGGCCGGGGCCCGGACCGTCGTACGGACCGGGTCCCGGCGCCCCCGCTGCCCCTCCTACCTCCGGTACACCACGAGCCGTGACACCTCGTACGACATCTCCGTGAGCTCCGGCCCCGGCGCGGGGTGGTACCGCCCGGCGCACACCGACAGGTTGACGATGAGGTACGCGCGCCAGGCGCGGCCCACGCCCCTGCCGTCGCTGTGGACGCGGGCGCCGTTGACCCACCACACGACCGAGCTCCTGCCGAACTCGACCTTCAGGTCGACCCACGCCCCAGGGCGGACCGAGGGGTCGCGGTAGTAGCGGTGGGCCTCGCGGACGTGGTTGGACAGCTCCAGCAGGTCGGGGTTGTCGGGGTGGTACTCGAAGACGTCGATCTCCTGGCCGCCGTCCCGCCAGGTCCAGATCGCGGGCCAGGCCCCCAGCTCCACCGGGAGCCGGACGCGGGCCTCCAGCACGTCGCCGGTGCGCACCATGAAGTCCTCGTCGCTGCCCTCGGTGGTGAGCAGCCCGGTGTCCCAGTTGCCGTCGGGGCGCCGCGTCGCCCGGAAGACCCCGCCGCGGCTGTAGTGCGGGTCGGCCACGAGGTGGTCGAGCTTGTTGTCGCCCGGGTTGACCGGGCCGCCGTCGGGATACGCCCACGAGCGGCCGGCGACCCACTGGGCGGGTGAGGTGAAGTCGGCGGTGAAGGCGGGGGCGCGGCGCGGGGTGAACACCGCCGCCCCGCCTCCGCCCCCGCCTGGAGCGAGGCGGCGCGTCAGGCGCCGCAGCCATCCGAGCATGTCCGGGTCCATGGGGCTTTTCTGCCCGCTGGGCCCGGCGCCACACGCGGGATCTCGCTCAGGGTAATCGTATGACTACCGCGGGTCGTTCAGACCGAGGTGCCCCGGGCGGCTTCGATGAAGGCCCGGATCAGCTCGGGGGACTTCACCCCGCGCTCCCGCTCCACCCCGGAGGAGACGTCCACGCCCCACGCGCCGGTCGTCTCGACGGCCTCCCGCACATGGTCCGGGTTCAGCCCGCCCGCGAGGAGCCAGTGCCCCTCCGGTGCGGTGAAGTCCGCCGACCCCCAGTTCCACGGTTTGCCGGAGCCCGGGTCGGGCGCGTCGAGCAGCAGCAGGTCCTCCCCGTACTCGCCGCAGCGCTCGACGTGCTCGGCGGTGGCCCGCAGCAGCGTGCGCCCCTCGGCGCGCAGCGCCGCGAAGTCCTCGGGCCCCTCCTCGCCGTGCAGCTGTACGCCCCGTACGCCGCTCTCCTCGGCGAACCGCCGCACCTCCCCCACCGGCTGCCCCCGGAACACCCCGACGGTGAGCACCCCGTCCGGCACCCGCGCGGCCAGCGCCCGGGCGGTGGCGGCATCGACCGTCCGCGGGCTGCCGGGCGCGAAGACGAAGCCGACGGCGTCGGCCCCCGCCGCCACGGCCACGTCGACGTCGTGCGCGGTCTTGAGCCCGCAGATTTTGACGAAGAGATCGCTCATGCCCCCAGTCAATCAAAGCCCCCCGATCGGCGGTGATCCATCTCGGCACCCGGGCGCGACCCGCCACGCGCCGCTAGCCTGGAACGAGGCTCACGCCCGGTGCACGGCACGCCACGCGGAGGACAACGGTGACGATCATGATCGAACGGGCCACACCGGTAGAGCAGACGGGATCACCGACGTTCGAGACGCTCCTGCGCACAGTCTTGCGCGAGCAGCTCCAGGCCCACGTCCCCGAAGGGCACTTCGCCGATACCTCGCCCTTCCTCTTCCGATTCCCGGCAGCGGAGCGCGGCTACGGGCCACACCTGTACGTCGCGGACGAGGCGGCCTTCGAGCAGGAGGGGCTGCACGCGGACGCAGCGGCGCTGTCGCTCGTCGGCTTCTAGCGGGCCGCGGAAACGCCCGAGGGCGGCACCCCCGTGGGGGTGCCGCCCTCGTTCGAGAACAGCCGATCAACCGGCGGCCGGAGCCGCAGCCGATCAGAAGTCCATGTCACCGCCCGGCATGCCGCCCGGCGCGCCGGCGCCGGCCTTCTCGGGCTTGTCGGCGATGACGGCCTCGGTGGTGAGGAAGAGGGCCGCGATCGACGCCGCGTTCTGCAGGGCAGAGCGGGTGACCTTCGCCGGGTCGATGATGCCCTCGGCGATCATGTCGACGTACTCGCCGGTCGCGGCGTTGAGGCCGTGACCGATCGGAAGGTTGCGCACCTTCTCGACGACGACGCCACCCTCGAGACCACCGTTGACGGCGATCTGCTTGAGCGGGGCCTCCAGGGCCAGACGCACGGCGTTGGCGCCGGTCGCCTCGTCGCCCGTGAGCTCGAGCTTCTCGAAGACCGCGGAGGCCTGGAGCAGGGCCACGCCGCCACCGGCGACGATGCCCTCCTCGACGGCCGCCTTCGCGTTGCGAACGGCGTCCTCGATGCGGTGCTTGCGCTCCTTGAGCTCGACCTCGGTCGCGGCGCCGGCCTTGATGACGGCCACGCCGCCGGCCAGCTTCGCGAGGCGCTCCTGGAGCTTCTCGCGGTCGTAGTCCGAGTCCGAGTTCTCGATCTCGGCGCGGATCTGGTTCACGCGACCGGCGACCTGGTCGCTGTCACCGGCACCGTCGACGATGGTGGTCTCGTCCTTGGTGATGACGACCTTGCGGGCGCGGCCGAGCAGGTCCAGGCCCGCGTTCTCGAGCTTGAGGCCGACCTCCTCGGAGATGACCGTGCCACCGGTGAGGATGGCGATGTCGCCGAGCATGGCCTTGCGGCGGTCGCCGAAGCCCGGGGCCTTGACGGCTACGGACTTGAAGGTGCCGCGGATCTTGTTGACGACCAGGGTCGACAGAGCCTCGCCCTCGACGTCCTCGGCGATGATCAGCAGCGGCTTGCCGGACTGCATGACCTTCTCGAGGAGCGGCAGCAGGTCCTTGACCGAGCCGATCTTCGAGTTGACGATCAGGATGTACGGGTCGTCGAGAGCCGACTCCATACGCTCCATGTCGGTGGCGAAGTACGCCGAGATGTAGCCCTTGTCGAAGCGCATGCCCTCGGTGAGCTCGAGCTCCAGACCGAAGGTCTGGGACTCCTCGACCGTGATGACGCCTTCCTTGCCGACCTTGTCCATGGCCTCGGCGATGAGCTCGCCGATCTGGGTGTCGGCGGCGGAGATGGAGGCGGTCGAAGCGATCTGCTCCTTGGTCTCCACGTCCTTGGCCTGGTCGAGCAGGGCGGCGGAGACGGCCTCGACGGCCTTCTCGATACCGCGCTTGAGGGCCATGGGGTTCGCACCGGCGGCCACGTTGCGCAGGCCCTCGCGGACCAGCGCCTGGGCGAGCACGGTGGCGGTGGTCGTACCGTCGCCGGCGACGTCGTCCGTCTTCTTGGCGACTTCCTTGACCAGCTCGGCGCCGATCTTCTCGTACGGGTCCTCGAGCTCGATCTCCTTGGCGATGGAGACGCCATCGTTGGTGATCGTGGGGGCGCCCCACTTCTTCTCAAGGACGACGTTGCGACCCTTGGGGCCAAGGGTGACCTTGACGGCGTCGGCGAGCTGGTTCATGCCTCGCTCGAGACCGCGCCGGGCCTCCTCGTTGAACGCAATGATCTTGGCCATCTGAAGTGGTCCTCCCGGACAGCGGTGGATTGCTCCCGGACCGCGCCCGCGCCCGCGACGGACGGCCTGAGTGCCCGGCGGTTCCTTCCCGCCGGACCCTGCGGGCCTCACCGACCCGGTCCTCGTCTTAGTAGCACTCTCACCTGGAGAGTGCTAACGCCAATGATTAGCACTCGACCCCCCCGAGTGCAAGCGGCTTCGGGCAACGCCCGGCGAAGAGGCAGGCGGGACGGGGCCGATCGGGCACGACGCACGAGGGGCCCACATCCCGTGTCCAGGATGTGGGCCCCTCGTATGCGTGGCGTCGGTGGTCGATCGCGCCGGGACTAGCCGAGTGCGAGTTTGACCATGTCCGCCTGCGGACCCTTCTGGCCCTGCGAGATCTCGAACTCGACCCGCTGACCCTCTTCAAGGGTGCGGTATCCGTCCATCTGGATGGCGCTGTAGTGGACGAACACATCCGCACCACCGTCGACCGCGATGAAGCCGTAGCCCTTCTCCGCGTTGAACCACTTGACGGTGCCCTGAGCCATGCCTAACTCCCCTATTACTGGCCCTTGCGCGGGACCGCACTTCGCGGTCCCGGGTCAGAACTTGCGCCGGAACGCCTCGACCGGGGCTGAATGTATCCGCACCGCTGCTGTCTGCAACAGGTCAATCCGACGACAATTCTGGACACGGGGAAAGATTGAAATAGAGTGAAATGCTGGCACCTTCCCGGGCAACTCGGACCCGGCATAGGGCCTCAAACACCCCATAGCGCGCTTGCATGTTGACTCAATGTCAACCCTCACACGACCCGCTCATATGCGGCGGGCAAGAACAGCGGAGGGGACTTCCCCAACTCTACCGCGCCCAATCAAGCAGAATTGCCCCCTCCGTTTATTAACGGAGGGGGCAATTCTAGATTTTACGTGTCAGCAGCACTCGTTCGCACGCCGACGGATCAGCGGCAGCCGCCCGCGACGGCCGGGATGATCGAAACCCCGGCGCCCTCCGGCGTGGCCGCCTGCAGCCCTCCCTCGAAGCGCACGTCGTCGTCATTGACGTAGACGTTCACGAAGCGGCGCAGCTTGCCCTGGTCGTCCAGGACGCGCGCGGCGATGCCCGGGTGGCTCTTCTCCAGGGACTCGATGACCTCGGCGAGGGTCGCGCCCTCGGCGGGGACCTCGGCCTTGCCGCCGGTGTAGGTGCGCAGGATGGTGGGGATGCGGACGTTGACGCTCATGGCGCTACTGCCTTTCCGGAGTGCAGGGGGAGGGTCAGGCCAGGCCGGCGGCGCGGAACGCGTCCAGGCTGGGGCGGATGGTGGCGGTCTGTCCGCTGTCCGCGGCCACCGCCTCCAGGGTCTTCAGGCCGTCGCCGGTGTTCAGGATCACGGTGGTCAGCGCCGGGTCGAGCTGCCCGTTCTCGATGAGCTTCTTCGTCACGCCGACGGTCACGCCGCCCGCGGTCTCGGCGAAGATGCCCTCGGTCTGCGCCAGGATCTTGATGGCCTCGACGACCTGCTCGTCATTGACGTCCTCGACGTAGCCGCCGGTGCGGCGGGCGATGTCCAGGACGTACGGGCCGTCCGCCGGGTTGCCGATGGCCAGCGACTTGGCGATGGTGTTCGGCTTCTGCGGGCGGACCACCTCGTGCCCGGCCTTGAAGGCGGTCGACACCGGAGAGCAGCCCTCGGCCTGGGCGCCGAAGATCTTGTACGGCTTGTCCTCGACCAGGCCCAGCTTGATGAGCTCCTGCAGACCCTTGTCGATCTTGGTGAGCTGCGAGCCGGACGCGATCGGGATCACGATCTGGTCGGGCAGCTGCCAGCCGAGCTGCTCGCAGATCTCGTACGCCAGGGTCTTGGAGCCCTCGCCGTAGTACGGACGGAGGTTGACGTTGACGAAGCCCCAGCCCTCGCCCAGCGGGTCGCCGATGAGCTCGGAGCAGAAGCGGTTGACGTCGTCGTAGTTGCCCTCGATGCCGACCAGGTCGCCGCCGTACACACCGGCCATGACGACCTTGCCCTGCTCCAGGTCGTGCGGGATGAACACGCACGAGCGGAAGCCGGCCCGGGCGGCCGCGGCGCCGACGGCGCCGGCCAGGTTGCCGGTGGAGGAGCAGGACAGCGTGGTGAAGCCGAAGGCGCGGGCGGCCTCCACGGCGATGGCCACGACGCGGTCCTTGAAGGAGTGCGTCGGGTTGCCGGAGTCGTCCTTGACGTAGAGCTTGCCGGTGACGCCGAGCTCCTTGGCCAGGTTGGCCGCGTCCACGAGCTTGGTGAAGCCCGGGTTCAGGCTCGGCTTGGAGGCCACGTCCGCCGGGACGGGCAGCAGCGGCGCGTAGCGCCAGATGTTGTTCGGTCCGGCCTCGATCGCGGCGCGCAGGGCCTCGGGGTCGCCCGTGGGAAGGTCGTAGGCGACTTCCAGCGGTCCGAAACACTCGACGCACGCGAAGATGGGACCGAGCTCGAAGCGGGTGCCGCACTCGCGGCAGGAAAGAGCGGTGGCGGGTCCGAGATCGACGGTTCCCGGGTTGGCAGAGGTGGCGACAGTCTGTGCAGCCATGACGGCGAGGCCCTTTCTCCTCATCTTCCCCATGGCGCACTTCGCCATGAGACGGAATTGGCACCTTCCCTAGCCGGGGACCTCGCGGGAGTGCGCAAAACGCATCGCGAGAACCGACTGGAGGGTTGCCGGGGCTTCAACGGGCCGTGTCCCTCTGCCCCTCTGGATGAGCGGTATGGCACCGGGCGACGCGCTCCATGGCGCGCCCGGGCGTTTGTACGCGGGGACCCCCGGCATGCGGTGGACCTTCGCGTTGTTCAAGACTGTAACCGAAGGCCCGGGCGGTTGAGACAGCCGTCCGAACCGCGAGATGGATCACATTTCGGACGAACCAGGGAGTGCAGAAGGTGCTGGAAGAGGTGGAGCGCTGGTTGGCAGACCGCTCCTGGTCCGCCGCCGACCGACCGCTCGACCAGCTGCTTCGCGCCAAGCGGGCGGCGGGTACCACGGTCAGCGTGGTGCTGCCGGCGCTCGACGAGGAGGCGACGGTCGGCGACATAGTCGAGGTGATCCGGCGCGATCTGATCGAGGGACTGCCGCTGCCCCTGGTGGACGAACTGGTCGTGATCGACTCGGGCTCCACCGACCGCACCGCGGAGGTCGCGGCGAAGGCCGGCGCCCGGGTGGTGCACCGCGACGAGATCCTGCCGCGGATCGAGCCCCTGCCCGGCAAGGGCGAGGTGCTGTGGCGCTCGCTGCTGGCCACCACCGGCGACGTCGTCTGCTTCGTCGACGCCGACCTGCGCGACTTCTCCGCCGCCTTCGTGTCCGGGATCGTCGGCCCGCTGCTGACCGACCCGGACGTGCAGTTCGTCAAGGCGATGTACGACCGCCCGCTGGGCGACGCCCCCGGCCAGGGCGGGCGGGTGACCGAGCTGGTGGCGCGTCCGCTGCTCAATCTGCACTGGCCGAGACTGGCCGGTTTCGTCCAGCCGCTGGGCGGTGAATACGCCGTACGCCGCTCCCTGCTGGAGCGCCTGCCGTTCCCCGTCGGCTACGGCGTCGAGCTGGGCCTGCTGGTGGACGCGCTGCACACGGTCGGGCTGGACGCGCTGGCCCAGGTGGACGTGGGCGTACGGCTGCACCGCCACCAGGACGGCCAGGCGCTGGGCCGGATGGCCGCGGCGATCTACCGCACGGCCCAGCTGCGCCTCTCGCGCGGGCACCTCGTACGGCCGGAGCTGACGCAGTTCGAGCGCGGGCCGGACGGCTTCATCCCGCACACGTACGCGGTGGACACGGAGGAGCGGCCGCCGATGCGGGAGATCGAGGAGTACGCGCGGCGCCGCGTGGCGTGAGCGGGGGGGTGTTTCGCCCGGACGTTTGAGCGGGGGCGGGCCGGGCTAGGTTCGCCGCATGGCTTCTCAGGTACTCGTCGCCGCCAACCGCGGCCCGCTCTCGTACGTCCTCGCCGCCGACGGCGGCCTCAGCGCCCGGCGCGGCGGGGGCGGTCTCGTCTCCGGCCTGTCCGCGGCGCTCGCGCAACAGCCCGAAGCGCTGTGGATCTGCGCCGCGCTGTCCGAGGCGGATCGGGAGGCGGTGCGGCGGGGCGTGGCCGAGCCGGGTGTCCGGATGTTGGACATCGATCCCACGGTGTACGACGACGCGTACAACGGCATCGCGAACTCGGTGCTGTGGTTCGCCCACCACCACCTGTACGACAGCCCGCGCACCCCGGTCTTCGACGCGGAGTTCCGGCGGCAGTGGGCCTCGTACGTGGCCTACAACCGGGCCTTCGCCCAGGCTCTCGCCGAGGAGGCGGCCGACGGGGCCTGCGTGCTGGTCCAGGACTACCACCTGGCACTGGTGCCGGGGCAGCTGCGGGAACTGCGGCCGGACCTGCGGATCGGGCACTTCACGCACACGCCGTGGGCGTCCCCCGACTTCCTGCGCATGCTCCCGGACGACGTCCGCCGGGAGCTGGTGGGGGGGATGCTCGGGGCGGACCGGCTGGGCTTCCACACGCGGGAGTGGGCGTCCGGCTTCATCAGCGGCGCGGCCATGGACGACGCGACCGGCGTCGCGGAGCCGCAGCAGCACGGGGTCTTCCACACCGGTTACGGCGAGCGCCGCTTCACCGAGGTGACCCCGTACCCGCTCGGGGTCGACGCGGACGAGCTGCGGGCGCTGGCGCACCGGCCGGAGGTGGACGACAAGCTGGCGGGGCTGCGGGCGGAGGTCGCGGGCCGCAAGACGATCGTGCGGGTGGACCGGACCGAGCTGTCGAAGAACATCCTGCGCGGCCTGCTGGCGTACCGGGAGCTGCTGACGGTCCATCCCGAGTGGCGCGGGCGGGTGGTGCACCTGGCCTCCGCGTACCCCTCGCGGCAGGACCTGGCGGTGTACCGGGCGTACACGGAGTCGGTGGCGGAGCTGGCGGCGGAGATCAACGCGGAGTTCGGTACGGCGGACTGGCAGCCGGTACTGGTGTCGGTGCAGGACGACTTCGCGCGCTCGCTGGCGGCGTACCGGCTGGCGGACGTGGCGCTGGTGAACCCGGTGCGGGACGGGATGAACCTGGTGGCGAAGGAGATCCCGGTGGTGTCGGAGGCGGGGTGCGCGCTGGTGCTGTCGACGGGGGCGGGGGCGTACGCGGAGCTCCGCGAGGACGCGCTGACGGTGAACCCGTACGACGTCACGGACACGGCGGAGGCGTTGCACGCGGCGCTGTCCATGCCGGAGGCGGAGCGGGCGGAGCGCACGAAGCGGCTGGCGGCCGCCGCGACCGCCCTTCCTCCGGCCCAGTGGTTCACGGCCCAACTGGCGGACCTCCGCGGCTGACTCCGCAGCCCCCGCTCCCGGGACTCCGCCGCGGACCCCGCGGCGGAGCTCCGGACCCCGCGGCGGAGCTCCGGCACCGGCGCCGCAGACGCACGGCTCAGGCCCCACCGGCCAGCGCAGCGGCAAGGGCGGACAGGAAGCCGGTGACCTCCGCCGGGCCGGGGAGGACGAGGTCGGCCCGGGAGGACAGTTCCGGGACTTCCGCCGAGCCGCTGCACACCAGCAGCCCCGGCAGGCCTTCCGTCCGCAGTTTCTCCACCGCCGAGTACGCCGCCAGGTCACCCAGGTCGTCCCCGGCGTACAACACGGCCTCCGCCCCCGTCTCGGCCAGGTACTCCGACAGCGCCACGCCCTTGTCCATGCCCGGCGGCCTCAGCTCCAGCACGGCCCGGCCCGGCTCCACCATGAGCCCGTGCCGCGCGGCGAGTTCGGCCAGGGGTTCGCGCAGGGCCTCGAAGGCCGCGGCGGGGTCCGAGGCCCGCCGGGTGTGGACCGCCAGCGCCTGGCCCTTCTCCTCGATCCAGGTGCCGCGCCACGCCCCGATCGCGTCCAGGAACCCCGGCAGCTCGGCCCGTACAGCCGCCACCCCGGGATGTTCGGCGGGCGCGTGCACGATCCCGGTCACCGCGTCCCACCGCTCGGCCCCGTAGTGCCCCAGGACCACCAGGTGTTCGAGCCCCGGCACGCCCGCGAAGCCCCCGTACCGGACCGCGACCCCGGCGGGCCGGCCGGTGACCACGGCCACCGACGCCACCTCGGGGGCCAGCGCGGCGAGTGCGGGGACGGCCCCGGGGTGGGCCCGCGCCTGGTCCGGGTCGGGGACGATCTCGGCGAGGGTGCCGTCGAAGTCGAGGGCGACCACGGAGCGGCGGGGTGACCGGAGCAGGGCGTCGAGCCCCTCGCGTCCGGCGGTGGTGACGGGCATCGGCAGGTCGTGCGGACGGCTCCCCATACGGACGACCCTAACGGCCCGGCCGGGCGACGGCTACGGCGCGCACCACGTCCGCACCGGCCGCCCCCGCCCCGTCATCTCCGGGCCCGCTGGGCCTCGCGGATGCGTCGCAGCCGGTTCACCGTGCCCGGCGCGTGCTCCAGCGCCCGCGGGTCGTCCATCAGCGCGTTGAGCAGCTGGTAGTACCGGACCGGGGCCATCCCCAGCCCTTCCCGTATGGCCCGCTCCTTGGCCCCGGGCCCCGGCCAGGTGCGGCCCTCGTACGCGAGCACGGCCGCTTCCTCAGCGGTCAGCCGCCCCTCGTCCGTCATACCGCCAGATTAACGCCGCCCGCTGACAGCCACCGGGCGGCGTGCGTCAGCGCGGATCGGCGGCCCGCGCCGCGCCCGCGATGTCCTCCAGGACCTTCTCCGGCTGACCGCCCGGCTGCACGCTCTTGCCGATGTTCTGCTTGACGTCCTCGCTCACGCCCGCCCAGGACTTCTTGCCGACCGGGTACAGCCGCGCGCTCGGCAGGGCCTGCAGGAACGTCTTGAGCTGCGCCGACGCGCCCCCGGTGCCCGCGTCCATCGCCCGGTAGCCGCTCGTCGTCACCGGCAGCAGGTCGTAGCGGTTGGTGAAGGCCGTCACGTTCTTGGCCTCGTACAGGTAGTCCAGGAACTTCCCGGACTCCGTGCGGTGCCCGTTCTTGAAGGCCATCACCCAGTCGGCGACGCCCATCGCGGAGTGCTCGGTCCCGTCGACCGTCGGCATGGCCGTCATGCCGAACTTCAGGCCCTTCTCGGCGGCCTGCTTCAGCAGCGTGGGGTGCCCGTTGAGCATGCCGACCTCGCCCCGCGTGAAGGCGTCGAAGGCGGCCTGCCGGTCGAGCTTGCCGGGCTCGACGGGGCCGGTCAGCCCCTGTCCGACCAGCTTGTCCCGCAGGAACTCGAAGGCCTTGACGTTCTCCGGGGAGTCGATCGCGTACGCCTCCTCGTTGTCGGTGTAGCCGCCACCGCCCGACAGCAGCCACATCATCGTCTCGGCCTGCGCCTCCTCGCGGCCCAGCGGCAGCGCGAAGGGGGTCGGGGCGCCCGCGGCCTTGAGCTTCTTGGCGGCCGCTTCGAGGTCCGCCCAGGTCTTGGGCTGCCAGCCGGTCTTGGAGTCCTTGGGGATGACCCCGGCGTCCGTCAGCAGCTTCTCGTTGTAGAAGAGCTGGCGGGTGCTGGCCACGAAGGGCAGCCCGTACTGGACCCGCTTGACCTTGCCGGCGTCGGCGAGCGGCGCCAGGAAGTCGGCTTCCGTCGTCACGGAGAGCAGTTCGTCGGCGGTGTACAGCTTGCCTTCGGCGGCGTAGTCGGCGTACGCGCCGATCTGCGCGATGTCGGGGGCCTTGCCGGCCTTGACCATCTCGGCGACCTTGGCGTCGACCTCCGACCAGGAGTAGACGCTGACCTCGACGTCGATCCCGGGGTGGCCCTTCTCGAAGGAGGCGGCGAGCTCCTTCCAGTACCCCGCCGAGGAGTTCTGCGGATTGTCTCCGTAGTCGGCCGCCACGACCCGCAGGGTCACCTCGTTGTCCCCGGTGAGGCCCGACACGGCCCCGCAGCCCGTCAGCGTCACCGCGGTCAGGCACAGTGCGGCGCCGGACGCGGCCAAGCTCAGGTAACGGCCCTTCACAGTTCTCTTGCCACCCCTTGTTGTACGTACGATCCACGTAAGGTCTACACCACTTTGGCGGCGCTGCCACATCCGGACGACGCCTCTCCCCTTCCTCTTTCCTTCCTCTTCACCGGCTCTCCTCCGCGCCTCCGCCCCTGAATTTGTATGGCGGCTCAACAATCCCTCCCAGTGGACTAGACCTTTCCCCTTCGAGCACGCGAGACTGTCACCCGTGAAACCCGTTGAACACGTCATCGCCCTCGATGTGGGCGGCACAGGGATGAAGGCCGCCCTGGTCGCCGCCGACGGCACCCTGCTCCACGAGGCGCGCCGCGCCACCGGCCGTGAGCGGGGCGCCGAAGCCGTCGTCGAGACGATCCAGGACTTCGCCGCCGAGCTCCTCGCCCTCGGCCGGGAACGCTACGGCGCGGCCGCCTCCGCCGCCGGAGTCGCCGTCCCCGGCATCGTCGACTCCGAGAACGGGATCGCCGTCTACGCGGCGAACCTGGGCTGGCGCGACGTACCGATGCGCGCACTGCTCGGCAGACGCCTGGGCGGCATCCCCGTCGCCCTCGGACACGACGTGCGCACGGGCGGACTCGCCGAGGGCCGCATCGGCGCGGGCCGCGGCGCCGACCGGTTCCTGTTCGTCCCGCTCGGCACCGGCATCGCCGGCGCCATCGGCATCGCCGGCCGCATCGAGGCGGGCGCCCACGGCTACGCGGGCGAGATCGGCCACATCGTGGTCCGCCCCGGCGGGCCCGCCTGCGGCTGCGGCCAGCACGGCTGCCTGGAGACCCTCGCCTCCGCCTCCGCCGTCAGCCGCGCCTGGGCGAGCGCCTCCGGCGACCCCGAGGCGGACGCCGCGGACTGCGCCAAGGCCGTCGAATCCGGCGACGGGCGCGCCCGCGAGGTCTGGCTGGCCGCCGTCGGCGCGCTCGCCGACGGGCTGGTCACGGCGATCACCCTGCTGGACCCGCGCACGCTGATCATCGGTGGCGGGCTCGCCGAGGCCGGAGAAACCTTGTTCACACCACTACGGACGGCCGTCGAGGAGCGCGTGACGTTCCAGCGGCTGCCCGACATCGTCCCGGCGGCCCTCGGGGACACCGCCGGATGCCTGGGCGCAGGGCTGCTCGCCTGGGATCTACTCGCCACGGAGGTACCCGCCTGATGTCCGGAAGCGCTCACAGCACCGTCCTGTCCGGCGCCGGGGTGGTCCTGCCCACCGGGACCGTGGCGGGCGGCCGCGTCATCGTCGACGGCGACCGCATCGCCGGCAGCGCCCGCGAGGACGCGCGCGTCGTCGACCTCTCCGGGCACTGGATCGTCCCCGGCTTCGTGGACATGCACAACCACGGCGGCGGCGGCGCGTCCTTCACCTCCGGCACCGCCGACGAGGTCCTCAAGGGCGTACGGACGCACCGCGAGCACGGCACCACCACCCTCGTCGCCTCCACCGTCACGGGCGGCCTCGACGAGCTGGCCCGCCGCGCCGGACTCCTCGCCGAGCTGACCCAGCAGGGCGAGATCGCGGGCATCCACTTCGAGGGGCCGTTCATCAACCCCTGCCGCAAGGGCGCCCACAAGGAGGACCTGCTCCGCGACCCCGACCCGGCCGAGGTCCGCAAGCTGATCGACGCCGCACACGGCGCCGCCCGCATGTTCACCCTCGCCACCGAGCTGCCGGGCGGCCTGGACTCCGTACGGCTGCTGGCCGAGCACGGGGTGATCGCCGCGATCGGCCACACGGACTCCACGTACGACCAGACGCGCCAGGCCATCGACGCCGGCGCGACCGTGGCCACCCACCTCTACAACGCGATGCCGGGCATGGAGCACCGCGCCCCGGGCCCGATCGCGGCGCTGCTGGAGGACGAGCGGGTCACCGTCGAGCTGATCAACGACGGCACGCACCTGCACCCGGCCATGCTGGAGCTGGCCTTCCACCACGCGGGCGCGCACCGCGTGGCGCTGATCACCGACGCGATGGACGCGGCGGGCTTCGGCGACGGGATCTACCACCTCGGTCCGCTGGAGGTCGAGGTCAAGGAGGGGGTGGCCCGCCTGGTCGAGGGCGGCTCGATCGCCGGCTCCACCCTCACCCTGGACACCGCGTTCAAGCGGTCGGTGACCGTGGACGAGCTGCCCGTGGAGTCCGTGGTCCAGGCGATCTCCGCCAACCCGGCCAAGCTGCTCGGCCTGTACGACCAGGTCGGCTCCCTGGAGCCCGGGAAGTACGCCGACCTGGTGGTCCTGGACGCCGCCTTCGACGTCAAGGGCGTCATGCGGCGCGGCGAATGGATCGTCAACCCGGTCGCCTGAGCGGCGATCCGACGGCCAAGCGGCTGTACGCACGGAAGCGGTCGGCCCGCAGGACTGGGCCGGCCGCTCTTCGTTTGGCATGATCCCGGCACCGAGGAAGACCGGGGTGGCCCATGATCCTGACCGTGACGCTCAACACCGCACTCGACGTCACCTACCGCGTGCCGCGGCTGCACCCGCACGCCTCGCACCGGGTCACCGACGTCACCGAGCGCCCCGGCGGCAAGGGCGTCAACGTCGCCCGGGTGCTGGCGGCGCTCGGCCACGAGGTGACGGCGACCGGCTTCGCGGGCGGCCGCACCGGCGCGGTCGTACGCGAACTGCTCGCCGGATGCCCCGGGGTGACAGACGCCCTGGTCCCCTGCGCGGGCACCACCCGCCGCACCCTGGCCGTGGTCGACGAGGCCTCGGGCGACACCACGCAGTTCAACGAGCCGGGCCCGCTGGTCGGTTCCGCCGAGTGGACCGCGTTCCTCGCCCGGTACGAGGACCTCCTCGCGGGCGCCCGCGCGGTGGCCCTGTGCGGCAGCCTGCCCCCGGGCGTGCCGGTGGGCGCGTACGCCGTCCTCGTACGGGCGGCCCGCGCGGCCGGCGTACCCGTCCTGCTCGACACCAGCGGCGAGGCGCTGCGCCGCGGGGTCGCCGCCCGCCCCGAGGTGATCAAGCCGAACGCGGCCGAGCTCGCCGAGCTGACCGGATCCCGGGACCCGCTGCCCGCCACCCGGGACGCCCGCCGCCGGGGCGCGCACGCGGTGGTCACCTCGCTCGGCCCGGACGGGCTGCTCGCCGTCACCGACCAGGGCACCTGGCAGGCGGCCCCGCCGCGGGTCCTGTCCGGCAACCCCACCGGCGCCGGGGACTCCGCGGTCGCGGGCCTGCTGTCGGCGCTCACCGAGGGCCTGGACTGGCCGGCCCGGCTGATCCGCGCGGTCGCCCTCTCGGCGGCCACGGTGCGCGCCCCGACGGCGGGAGAATTCGACCCCCGCACCTACGAGGAGGTACGGGGGTCGGTGAAGGTCACGCAGGCCGGCTAGTGCCGTTACCGCACCAGGAGGCGGCCGAGGGGGTCGGAGCTACTCCAGCCACAGCTGGTCGATGTTGACGTTGCAGCTGTTGCCGGCCTCACACGACAGCTTGATCGTGTTGGTGCCCTTTTCGAGGCTGACCTGGCCCCAGGTCGTCTGCCAGCCCTTCTCCCAGTCGCCCTTGGGCGACTTGGCGAAGTTGCGCATGCTGATCGGGGACTCGTTCGGCTTGCCGTTGACGGTCAGGGTGCCGTTGGCGTCCTCACCGGGGATGCCGAACCGCACGTAGAACTTGTACTTCCCGGCCTTGGGCGCGTCCAGGGTCCAGGTGACGGCCGCGCCGGGCTGGTTGAAATTGCCGACGTACTGGCCGCCCGAGCTCTTCGCCCCCGGCACCGCGTTCATCAGGACCGCGCCGCCCGTGATGGACATGCCCGCTCCGGCCGCCTCGCCCTTCGGCAGCGGGGCCTGGGAGGGCTGCGGGGAGCTCGGGGCCGGGCTGGCCGGGTTCTGCGGCGCCGCCGACTGCTGGCCGGGGTCGGCGGCGTCCTTGTCCTTGCCCTTGTCCTTGTCGCCGAAGGCCACGGCCGCGCCGATGCCGATCACGACCGCGCCGACCACCGCGACCGCCGCGATGAGCAGGCCCTTGCGGCCGGACCCGCCGCCCCCGCCGTGGCCGCCCGGGGCGGCCATCTGCTGGGTGTGGGGCTGCTGGGGCTGCTGCTGCGGCGGGACGCCGTAGCCGCCCGCCTGGAGCGCTTCCGGGGCCTGGTACTGCGCCTGGTAGGACGCCGGGGGCTGCTGCCCGCCGCCCTGCTGCTGGGGGACGGGGCCGCGCTGGGCGCCGCCGTAGGTCCGCTCACCGACCGTACGCACCTGGTGGTGCGAGGTGCGGGGGACGCCGGGCTGCGCGCCGGGGTGACCTCCGACCGTGGAGCCGGGGTAGCCGTATCCACCCTGGCCGGGCGGGGTGGCACCGGCGGCCTGGCCGTCCGCGTAGAGGTAGCCGAACGGATCGTCGTCCTCGGGCTGGTTCGCCCCACCGTTCGGGTTGTTGTTCGCGGGCGTCGTCATCGCAGGTCACTCCTTTCGACCCACGGGAGCCTACCCCGAACAGGTGCGCCCACGGGCGGCCGATCGCCTCAGCCGGCCCTGCGGTGTGCTTTGGAACGGGACCTTTTCTCGATGTACATCCGCTGGTCGGCGGAGCGCAGCACCTCGTCCGCCGACATGCCGCAGCTGGCCCAGCCGATGCCGAAACTGGCCCCCACGCGGACCGCGCGGCCGTCCACCCGGATGGGCGGGATGATCGCGCTGCGCAGCCGGACGGCCAGATCGGCGGCGTCGGCGGCGCCGAGTCCGTCGGCGAGCACGACGAACTCGTCACCACCCAGCCGGGCGACGGTGTCACCGTCCCTGACGCAGGTCGTCAGCCGCCGGGCCACCTCGATCAGGACCGCGTCGCCGGTGTGGTGCCCGAACCGGTCGTTGATCGACTTGAAGCCGTCGAGGTCGCAGAAGAGCACCGCGAGCCCCTTCGTGCCGTCGTCGACGTCGGTCGCGGGGGCCACCGTGTGCACGTGGTGGTCGTACGCCCCCGCCGTGCCGGGGCCGGGCACCAGCGGGCCCAGGTTCCCGCCGGGCGCGCCGGGCCCGCCGGGGAGCTCGAAGGGGTCGGACCCGGGGAAGCGGTCGGGGCCGTCGGGTTGAAAGCCGTGGTCGCCGGCACCACCCCCCGTCTCGTGACCGGCCGAGTGACCGCCCGCGTGCACGCCCTCGCGGCCCTCGTAGGCCGCGTCGAGCGCCTCCACGGCGGTGGCCCGCACGGACTGCGGGCGGCGGCACAGCCGCGCCCCGAGCCGGGCGCGCAGCTCGGCGCTGTTGGGCAGGCCGGTCAGCGAGTCGTGGCTGGCGCGGTGCGCGAGCTGCAGCTCGTGGCGCTTGCGCTCCTCGATGTCCTCGACGTGCGTGAGCAGGAAGCGCGGCCCGTCGGCGGCGTCCGCGACGACGGAGTTGCGCAGCGAGACCCATACATACGTGCCGTCGCGCCGCCCGAGGCGCAGCTCGGCGCGGCCGCCCTCGGCGGAGGTGCGCAGCAGGGTGCCGATGTCCTCGGGGTGGACGAGGTCGGAGAAGGAGTACCGGCGCAGGACGGAGGCGGGCCGGCCCAGCAGCCGGCACAGCGCGTCGTTGGTGCGCAGCAGCCTGCCGTGCTGGTCACCGCCCATCTCGGCGATGGCCATGCCGCTGGGCGCGTACTCGAAGGCCTGCCTGAACGACTCCTCGCTCGCCCGCAGCGCCTGCTGCTCGCGCTCCAGCCGGACGAGGGCCCGCTGCATGTTTGCTCGGAGTCTGGCATTGCTGATCGCAATCGCCGCCTGGAAGGCGTACATCTGGAGTGCCTCGCGCCCCCAGGCGCCGGGGCGGCGGCCGTTGCGCGGCCTGTCCACCGAAATGACACCCAGAAGTTCCCCGCCGGACGCATACATGGGGGCATAGAGCCGGTCCTCGGGGTGCCACTCGTCCTCGAAGCGCGGTTCCGGGCCGTCCGTGTGCCACTGGGGGACGTCGTCCTCCATGAGGATCCAGCCCTCGGTGTGCGGGATGAAGCGCAGGCCGTCCCAGTTCTCACCCATCGTCAGACGGCGTTCCCAGGAGTTCCGGGAGCCGACGCGGCCGGTGATGAGGGCCTCGGCCGCGGGGTCGCCGGCGAAGGCGGCGACGACGAGATCGCCGTCAGGGCGTACGAGGTTGACACAGGCGAGTTCGTAGCCGAGGCCCACGACGATGCCGTCCACGACGGTCTGCAGAGTGTCCGCCAGGCTCCGGGCCGTATTGAGCTCGGCCACCACCCGGTGCAGCTGCCGCAGGGTCGCAAGACGGACGTACGGCTCCGACTCGGTCTCCATTGCTCGCTCTCCCCGAGACCTCGACAGCAACTCCAGGTTTGTCATCGTCGTTTCGTTGCGGTGTCCCGTCCACTGAATCACAGTGAGCTGTGCCGCAGGTACACAGGGTCAACAAATCTTGCCCTCTGTGACTCAAGTCACATGAGATGCCCGAAGGTGGGCACCAGGGCCGGTCCTTCCCGGGAGCAAACGATACGCCTCGGCCTAGGTCATGGGGCGGGGACACGGTTCGGGCCACGGCCCGATGTGCGGCGAAGGCGCCCGAGATTAGCGTTTCCGTGTGCTCAAGACGACCCCCGCAACGACGCTTCCCACCCCGACACCCCATCCTGAGGGGGTGAGCAACGACGAATTCCGGGCCGCGATGTCCCGGCTGGCGGCGGGCGTGTGCCTGATCACCGCGCACGAGGCACCGCTGACGGCCGACGGGCCGCGGGGCGAGGACGTCGGCATGACGGCGACCGCCTTCCTGTCGGTGTCCCTGGAACCGCCGCTGGTCCTGGTGAGCCTGCGCGAGGGCTCCCGGATGGACGACCTGCTCGCCGAGCAGCCCCTGTGGGCGGTCTCGGTCCTCGCCGACCACCAGCTCCAGGTCGCGGGCCGCTTCTCGATGAAGGGCCGCATCAGCGACCGCCTGCTCTTCGCCGACCTGCCCTACGAGCGGGGCCTCATCTCCGGCGCCCCGCTGCTGACCGGCGCCCTCGCCACCCTGGAGTGCCGTACGGAGAACCGCGTCGAGGCGGGCGACCACACCCTGGTCATCGGCCGCGTGCTCGGCGCCGCGCTGCCCTCCCCGGACTCCCCGCCGCTGGCGTACTTCCGGGGCCGCTACCGGCTCCTCGCGAAGTAGGGCGCGGCCCGGCAGCCCGCGGCCGCCGGGGCCGTCGGGCCTGTCGGTCCCGGCCGGGTCTACCAATCGGGGCCGGGTCCACCGGTCCGGGCCGGGTCTACCAGTCCCGGCCGGTGCGGCCGCGCTTGGTCTCGGCGCGGGCCTTCTTCTCGCGCAGGCGGCGCTCATTGATCCCCCGGGGGATCCTCGTCGCCCGGCGCGTCTTCGGCGGCGGCGCGGTCGCCTCCGCCAGCAGCGAAGCCATCCGGACCAGCGCCATCTCCCGGTTGCGCAGCTGCGAGCGGTGCTCGGAGGCCCGTACGGTCACCACCCCGTCCACCAGCCTCGCAGCGAGCCGCTCCAGCGCGCGCTCCTTCCACACCTCAGGCAGCGCCTTCGTCGCACCGAGGTCGAACATCAGCTCCACGCGCGAGTCGGAGGTGTTGACGTGCTGGCCGCCGGGCCCCGAGGAACGCGAAAAGCGCCAGGCGAGCTCGCCCTCGGGGAGCACGACCGAACCGCGGATGACATGGGGACCAGGCATGCCCCCTATGATCCGTCCCCGCGCGGGCGCCGTCACGCGCATTTCCACCGCCGGAACCTAACCGCCCCCTCCCGGCGTTATGGGGATCAGCGGTAACTTGGCCACATCTCGCAGTCATGCGACCAGGAAGGGACACCAGTCACCATGGCAGTAAGCCTCTCCAAGGGCGGAAACGTCTCGCTCACCAAGGAGGCCCCGGGCCTCACGGCCGTCACCGTCGGCCTCGGCTGGGACGTCCGCACGACGACCGGTGTCGACTTCGACCTCGACGCTTCCGCCATCGCGGTCAACGCCATGGGCAAGGTCGTCTCCGACAGCCACTTCGTCTTCTTCAACAACAAGGCGACCCCGGACCAGACCATCGTCCACACCGGTGACAACCGCACCGGCGAGGGCGCCGGCGACGACGAGGCCATCAACGTCAACCTCGCCGGCCTGCCGGCCGACGTCGACAAGATCGTCTTCCCGGTCTCCATCTACGACGCCGAGACCCGCAGCCAGAACTTCGGCCAGGTCCGCAACGCGTACATCCGCGTCGTGAACCAGGCCGGCGGCGCCGAGATCGCCCGCTACGACCTCTCCGAGGACGCGGCGACCGAGACCGCCATGGTCTTCGGCGAGCTCTACCGCAACGGCGCCGAGTGGAAGTTCCGTGCCGTCGGCCAGGGTTACGCCTCGGGCCTGACCGGCATCGCGCAGGACTTCGGCGTCAACGTCTGAGCCGACGTCCGGCCCGGCGTCCTGCCCGCCGTCCGGTCCGACGCCCGACCCCGCGTCCGGGCCTGACCGGCTGACGACACCGCAGGCGAAGCCCCCTCCCGTCCGGGAAGGGGCTTCGCTACCGTTCGATGGTGATTCTCCAACCGCTCACCCCCGTGGACGGCGCCCTGCCGGGCCCGGTCCTCACAGAAATCGCCGCGCTCTACGCGACCAACCACGCGTTCTTCGAACTCAGCGGCGACTTCCCCGACCCCGGCCGCATCACGGTCGAACAGGTCGCGGCCGCCCTCGCCGACGAACTCGCCCAGGACGGCGCCGAGGTGCTCCTCGCCCGCTCGGCCGGCCGCCTCGTCGGCCTCGCCGCCACCCTGGCCCACCACCCCGACCCGGAGTCCGACGACCCCGACCCGTGGATCGGCCTGCTGCTCATCGACGCCACCGCGCACCGCGAGGGTCACGGCCGCACCATGGCCGGCCTGATCGAGGACCGCTTCCGCGCCGCGGGCCGCACCGGGGCACGGCTCGCCGTACTGGACAACAACCCCAAGGGCCTCGCGTTCTGGCAGGCCCGGGGATACACCGCCCTGCGCCGGGCCGCGGACCGCGAGAGGGGCCGCGCCTGCACGGTGCTGCGCAAGGCGCTCTAGCCCAACGGGCCCCGGGCCCGGGCCCCGCCCTACTTGGGGCGGCCCTCGCCGTAGAGCCACACGTCCCAGATCTTGCCCAGGTCGTGGCCCGTCTTCTCCTGCGCGTAGGCGGTGAAGTCGGCCGTGCTCACGTTGCCGTACCGGTGGTCGGCGGCCCAGCCGCGTACGAGGGCGAAGAACTTCTCGTCGCCCACCTCCTGGCGGATCCGCTGCAGGACCATCGCGCCGCGGTAGTACACCGGCGGATCGGAGATGTGGTCCGGGCCGGGCGGCGCGGCGGGCGGGAAGGCGTCCCAGCCGGGGCCGGCATGGGGGTCGACCGAGGTGTCACCGGCGAGGAAGGCCTCCGACCGGCGCTGCGCGGTGATGCCGCCGTGGTCCTCCGACCACAGCCACTCGGCGTAGAGCGCGAAGCCCTCGTTGAGCCACATGTCCTTCCAGGACTCGGGCGACACCGAGTTCCCGAACCACTGGTGGGCCAGCTCGTGTACGAGGGTCTCCTCGTCGGGCGCGCCCGAGTAGGCGGGCTTGGTCTGCGTCTCCAGGTCGTACGCGAGGGTCTGGGCCGGGAGCACGATCGAGCCGACGGTCGAGAACGGGTACGGGCCGAAGCGGCGGCCGCCCCATTCCACCGCCTCCGGCAACCGCGCGAGCACGGGCGCCGCCGCCTCGGACTCCTCGGGCGCCACCGCGTTGTAGACGGGCACGCCCGACGCCGTACGGCCGGTGGTCACCTTGAACTTCCCGATGGCGGCGGTGGCCAGGTAGCTCGCCATCGGCTCCGGGCTGTGCCAGGTGAACTCCGTACGCCCGTCGTCGGTGTCCGTGCGGGAGCGCAGCTCGCCGTTGGAGACGGCCTCGTAGCCCTTGGGGACGGTGAGCGTGATGTCGTACGTGGCCTTGTCGCTCGGGTGGTGGTTGCCGGGGAACCAGCTCATCGACCCGACCGGCTCGCCGACCGCGACCGCGCCGTCCTCGGTGGTGATCCAGCCCTCCTCGGACCCGTCCGGATCGACCAGCGCCTTGGGCTTGCCGGCGTAGTCGATCTCGGTGCGGAACACCTCGCCCTTCTCCAGGTCCTCGGCCGGACGCACCGTCAGCTCGTTCCCGGTCCGGTTGAACCGGGCCCCGGCGCCCTGGACCCGCACGCTCTCGACCTTCAAACCGCTCAGGTCGAGGTTGAAGGAGCTGAGTCCCTGTTCGGCGCGGGCGGTGATGACGGCCGTGGCGTCCAACTGCCCCTTGTCGGGGTCGTAGTCGAGGTCCAGCTCGTAGTGCTCGACCTGGTAGCCGCCGTTGCCGGCCTTGGGGAAGTACGGGTCGCGCAGCCCCGACGCACCCGGCCGCCCCTGCACCGTGCTGCCCGTACACGCCGTGGTGAGGGCGAGCAGGGCGGCAACGGCGGGGACGGCGAGGCGGGAGAAAGCGCGGTGTTCCACGCGCCCGATCCTAAGCGGGCAGCCTGCGGGGGCGGTGAAACCGGGTGCCCGAGGGGCTGCTTCCGGACTGCTTGCGGACTACTTGCCGACCGCTTGCGGACCGCAAGCCGACCGCTTGCCGACCGCTTCCGGGCTACTTGTCGAGGGCGTCGACACCGGCCTTGGCGTACTTCTCGTCCAGGTCGCCGCTCGGGGCGCCGGCCACGCCGATGCCCGCCACCGGGGCGCCCTTGGCCTGCACCGGGGTGCCGCCGCCCAGGAAGAGGGTGCCGGGGATGTCCTTCAGGTTCGGGGTCTGCGCGAGACGGCCCACGAGCACCGAGGTCGGGGCGTTCCAGGACACGGCCGTGAAGGCCTTGCGCTCGGCCGACTCGTAGGACTGCGGGCCCGCGCCGTCGCCGCGCAGGGTGACGATGGTGTTGCCGTTGCGGTCCACGACCGCGACCGTCACCTTCTGGTTCTCCTTCTCGGCGGCGTCCAGCGCGGCCTGCGCGGCGCGGGTGGCGGCGTCGACCGTCAGGTGCGTCGAGGTGGTGAAGTTCGTGTCGCCGTCCTTCTTCGCCGGAGCGGCCTGCTGCGCGGACGCGGCCCGCCCGGCGCTCGCCGGCGCGGCGGCGGCGCTGACGGCGCCGAAGGTCCCGGCGCCGAGCGCGACGGCGAGGGCGGTACCGGTGAGAACGCGGGTGCGGGTCTGCATGTCTGCTGCTCCTGAGTGCGTGGGCTGAGGACTCGACCGAGGGCGTCGGCTCGTTTCCTGTCCTGTCCTGTCCTGCTCTGCTCTGCTCTGCTCTGCTCTGCTCTGCTCTGCTCCAAGCCTGTGGCCGCGGCCCCCGCCCACCCGTCCCCGTACCGGCTCGCGACGGCCACCTCACCGGTTGACCCCGGCGTCAACCGATCGGTCGATGCGGGGCCGCTCCACGGGGGTATTGGCTGGTCACGGCCGCGGCGCAGGCCCCGCGGCACCAGTGCCGCAGGCGACAATGGACGCACGCCCCACCCCCAGGAGCCCCCGGTGAGCCACCAGCCCCCCGCGCGCAAACCAGACACCCGCGTGCTGGCGGCGGTCATGCACACGGCGTTCTTCCTGCTCCTGGGCTCCTCCGTGGCCCGCTTCCTGCTCCGCCACCCCGGCGAGCCCCGCACCCCGTGGATCATCGCCCTCAGCATCACCCTGGCCCTGCTGTACGTCCTGGGCCCCGCGCTCGGCGCCGCGCCCACCCTGCGCCGGCTCCTGTGGCTCGGCCTGGTCGTCGCCACCTGGGTCGTGCTGGTCGTCCTCGCGCCCAGCTTCGCCTGGTGCGCCGTACCGCTCTTCTACACGGCCCTGCGGACCCTGCCCCCGCGCGCGGCGATCGTCCTGGTCGCACTGCTCACGGTGTTCGTGGTGGCCGCCCAGCTCAAACTGTCGAAGGCCTTCGACCCGAACCTCCTCGTGGCCCCGCCCGCGGTCGCCGCGCTCGCCACGGCCGTCTTCGTCCACATGGAACGCCAGGCCCAGGCCCAGCGGACCCTGATCGACGACCTGATCCGCACCCGCCGGGAGCTGGCCGCCACCGAACGCCGCGAAGGCACCCTCGCCGAACGCCAGCGCCTGTCCATGGAGATCCACGACACCCTCGCCCAACACCTGTCCAGCCAGCAGATGCTGCTCCAGGCCGCCGACCGCACCTGGGACACCGACCCCGGCACGGCCCGCGCGCACGTCCGCACCGCCACCGGCATCGCCGCCCGCGGCCTGGCCGAGGCCCGCCGGCTCGTCCACGACCTGGCACCGCGGGAACTGGAGGGCGGCGCCCGCCTCGCCGACGCCCTGCGCGCGCTCGACGCCGGCCCGGACGTCGAGGTCCGCTTCCACCTGGAGGGCGCCCCGGCCCCGCTCCCGGAGCGCGCGCAATCCGCCCTGCTGCGCATCGCCCAGGGCGCGCTGGCCAACGTACGGGAGCACTCGGGCGCCCGGACCGCGGCCCTCACCCTCAGCTACCTGGGCGACCAGGTGGTGCTGGACATCGCGGACGACGGCCGCGGCTTCCGGGAGCCCGGGGCCACCCCGGGAGACCGCGGTCACGGCCTCCCGGCGATGCGCGCCCGCGTGCGCGGGCTCGGCGGCACCCTGACGATCGAATCCACCCCGGGCGAGGGCACCGTCCTCTCCGCCTCCATCCCCCTGGAGCCCACAGGATGACCACGATCCTCCTCTGCGACGACCACGTCGTGGTGCGCGCCGGCCTGCTGGCGCTGCTCGGCAGCGAACCGGACATCGAGGTCCTCGGCGAGGCCGGCAGCGGCGAAGAGGCGGTCGCCCTGGCCGCCAAACTCCGCCCCGACGTGGTCCTGATGGACCTCCAGCTCGGCGCGGGCATCGACGGGGTCGAGGCGACGCGCCGCATCACGGCCCTGCCCGAACCCCCGCACGTGCTGGTCCTGACCACCTACGACACGGACGCCGACATCACCCGGGCGATCGGCGCGGGCGCGACCGGCTACCTGCTGAAGGCGGAACGCCCCGAGGAACTCTTCACCGCGATCCACTCCGCGGCGGCGGGCCGCACCACCCTCTCCCCGCCCGTGGCCAGCCGCGTGATGGCCCACATGCGCGGCGCCCGCCCGACCCTGACGGACCGCGAACTCGACATCCTCGGCCAACTGGCCCGGGGCCTGGGCAACCGCGACATCGCCCGCGCCCTGTTCATCAGCGAAGCCACGGTCAAGACCCACCTGGGCCGCATCTACGACAAGCTCGGCGTGGACACCCGCGCGGGCGCCGTCGCGGTGGCCAAGGAACAACGCCTGCTGCCGTCTTGACGCGGCCCGCGCGCGGCCCCGCCGGAATCCGTCCGGCTCCCGGGCGCGGCCGGGGAGCCGGCTCCGCGCAGCGGCAACCCCGGGAATCCGGCCAGCCGGGGGCCGTTCTTCGGACAACCCCCGGCGGGTTCGTGTCGTAGACCTGCCAAACCCGCACCCCCCGGTGCCACGCTCACTCGCGCCGCCACCCCGGCCACCCCGGCCACCGCGAAGGAGCCCGCGTGACCCACCCCATCCGCCTCGCCGTCCTCCTCGGCACCGCAGCCGCCCTCACCGCCACCGCGGTCACGGCGAACGCAGCCACCGCAGCCACCGCCGCCCCCGCACCCACCGCACAGACCCGCCTCGTGGCCCGCAGCACCGTCACCGACCCCGACGGCACCACCCACACCCGCTACGACCGCACGTACGCCGGCCTGCCCGTCCTCGGCGGTGACATCGTCGTCCACCAGCGCCCCGACGGCACCCGCACCACCACCGGCAACGACACCCCGATCACGCTCACCCTCCCCACCGGCGGGGCGACGACGAAGGGCCCGGGCCGCCAGGTCATCTGGGCCGCGCCCACCCCCACCCTCGCCCGGGAGACCACCACCCGCACCACCCACCCCGACGGCACCCCCAGCGAACTCCACACCGTCACCGACGCCCGCACCGGCGCCACCCTCGCCGCGTACGACGCCATCGCCGCCGGCACCGGCCACAGCCAGCACGCCGGCACCGTCCCGCTCACCACCTACTTCACCGGCAGCCTCTACCAGCTCCGCGACACCACCCGCGGCAACCAGCGCACACTCGACGCCAAGAACCAGCCCGGCGGCGGCACCCTCTTCACCGACCCCGACGACACCTGGGGCAACGGCACCCCCTCCAACCGTCAGTCAGCCGGCGTCGACGCCCACTACGCCACCGCCGTGACCTGGGACTACTACAAGGGCGTCCTCGGCCGCAACGGCATCCGCAACGACGGCGTCGGCGTCACCTCCCGCGTCCACTACGGCAACAACTACCCCAACGCCTTCTGGGACGGCACCTGCGGCTGCGCCAACTACGGCGACGACCCCACCACCGGCCAGACCCTCGCCTCGCTCGACATAGTCGGCCACGAACTCACCCACGGCGTGACCGCCAATACCGCCAACCTCATCCTCAGCGGTGAATCCGGCGGCCTCAACGAGGGCACCTCCGACATCCTCGGCGCCGCCATCGAGTTCTCCGCCGAGAACACCACCGACGTCGGCGATTACCACATCGGCGAAGCGGTCTTCGCCGGCGGCCCGCTGCGCACCATGGACCGGCCCAGCCTCGACGGCCACTCCCGCGACTACTGGTCCCGCGACATCGGCACCCTCGACGCGCACTACGCCTCCGGCCCCGCCCGGCACTTCTTCTACCTCCTCGCCGAAGGCAGCGGCTCCAAGGTCATCAACGGCGTCTCCTACGACTCCCCCACCTACGACGGCTCCAAGCTGCTCGGCATCGGCCGCGACGAGGCCACCCGCATCTGGTACCGGGCACTGACCCTCTACATGACCTCCAACACCAACTACTCCGCCGCCCGCCGCGCCACCCTCCAGGCCGCCGGCGACCTCTACGGCCCCACCTCCGTCCAGATCAGCCGCGTCGCCGCCGCCTGGACCGCCGTCAACGTCCGCTGACCCCCGGCGCCCCCACCCGTCCAGGGGTGGGGGCGCACCCGCCCGCACGTACCCGTGACACCATCGGGTACGTGCTCGACATCGGCTACTCCCTCTCCCGGCGCTTCCCCGACCCCCCGCAGACCGACTACCGCTCCGCGGACGTCCACGCGCTGCGCCACGACCTGTTCTGCGGGGACGTCTACCTCGCCGACACCGACAAGGACCGGGAAGTGTCCACAGCCTGGGGATGGGTGCCCGTACTGGACTTCGCCTGGGCGCTGTGCGACATCGTCGAACAGCTCGACCAGGACCCCCGCGGCAGCCGCTCCGCCAACCGCCAGTACGCCGAGCTCGACTTCACCGAGTCCACCGACCGCATGCTCTTCGAGCGCCGCTTCGGCTGGGTCGACGTCGAGGCCGACTGGATGCCGCCGGAGGAGGACCCGCTGACCTTCAGCCACCGCCTGCTGCGCCGCGAAGCCCGCGACTTCCTCCACGACCTCATCGCCGACCTCGTGGACATGCACGACGGCCTCGCCGACAACCCGGTCATCTGGACCCTCCAGTCCCGCTTCCCCCGAGTCCCGGCGTAGCCCACGCGTCCGCGCACGCGACCGCCCCAGCGACCGCCCCCGCGACCGCCCCCGCCGTCGATTGACGGCCCGGGGCCGGCGGCGGGCCCGCGCGCGCCGCTACGCGATCACCCGCACCCCCAACTGCGCCGCCAGCGCCGGAGCCAGGTCGAACAGCTGCCCGGGGCTGATCACCGCCCCGGCCAGCGCCTCCACCCCCCGCGCGATACCCAGCTCCGCCGCGCCCCGCAGATCCACGTCCGTCATCCGCGCCCCGGAGAAATCGGCCTCCCGCAGCGCACAGCCACGGAACTCCACCCGCTCCAGCACCGCACCCCCGAAGTCCGGCTCCACCAGCACGCACCCGTCGAAGACCACGTCCTTGAGCCGCGCCATCCGCAGGTTCAGGTAATCGATCTTGCCCCCGCGTACGAGCACCCGCTCCAGCACCGCCCCGTGCAGCTGCACCCCGCCCAGCCGGGCCTCCACCAGCTCCACGTCCCGCAGCGAAGCCCCCGACAGATCCGTCCCGACTCCCCGCACACCCTCCAGTACCGAATCCAGGAACCGCGCCTTCGCCAGCCCCGCCTCGTCCAGCGCGCACCGCCGTACCGCACAGTCCATGAACCGGGCCCCGACCCCCTCCTGCCCCGCCAGATCCAGATCCGCGAACTCCACCCCGTCGTAGTCGCCGTCCGGCTCCAGCCGGCCCTCGCCCCACACCGCCAGCTCAGGCAGCCGCACCTCCGGCCGCCGAGCCGCCTTCACCGTCTGTTGCCGCCCATTTCGCACCATTCCCCCATCGTGACCCACGGCACCGACAATCCCTTGACCTCAACCACCCTTGCGGTCACACCCTGGCCGCATGAACACCCCAGACACCCCAGACACCCCCGCCACCCCCGCCACCCCCGCCACCCCCGCCACCCCTGCCCCCGGCACCATGCGCGCCATCCGCCTCCACACCTTCGGCCCCGCCGACAACCTCCGCCACGAAACCACCGACACCCCCGTCCCAGCCCCCGGCCAGGTCCGCATCGCCGTCGCCGCCGCCGGCGTCCACCTCCTCGACACCACCCTGCGCCAAGGCATCCAGGGCCCCGCCCCCGCCCTGCCCCCGCTCCCCACCATCCCCGGCCGCGAAGTCGCCGGCACCGTCGACGCCCTCGGCCCCGCCACCGACCCCGCCTGGCTCGGCCGCCGCGTCGTCACCCACCTCGGCTTCGCGCCCGGCGGCTACGCCGAGTACGCCGTCGCAGACGCCGACCGCCTGCACCCCATACCCGACGGCCTCGACCCCGCCCAGGCCGTCGCCATGATCGGCACCGGCCGCACCACCCTCGGAATCCTCCAGTTCGCCGACCTCGGCCCCGACTCCGTCGTCCTCGTCCCCGCAGCCGCCGGAGGCATCGGCACCCTCCTCGTCCAGTACGCCAAGAACGCCGGAGCCACCGTCATCGCCCTCGCCGGCGGCCCCGCCAAAACCGCCCTCGCCACCGCCAACGGCGCCGACCTCGCCCTCGACTACACCCGCCCCGACTGGCCCGAAGCCCTCCGCACCGCACACCCCCACGGCGCCACCCACCTCTTCGACTCCATCGGCGGCCCCACCGCCCGCACCGCCCTGCACCTGCTCGCCCCCGGCGCCCACCACCTCGTCTTCGGCTGGGCCGCCGGCCCCATCCCCCTCACCGACACCGACCGCGCCGACCTCACCGCCCGCGCCATCACCACCCACAACGTCCTCGGCCCCGCCATGCTCCACCGCGTCGGCGCCCCCGACCCCCTGCGCGTCCTCGAAACCCGCGCCCTCGCCGAAGCCGCCGCCGGCCGCCTGCGCCCCGCCCTCCAGCGCTACCCCCTCGCCCGAGCCGCCACCGCCCACCACGACCTGGAAACCCGCGCCACCACCGGCAAAGTCATCCTCGAACCCTGACCGCCGACACCCCGCTACGCGCCCCCGACCACCCTCAACGCCCCGTCCGTCAGCCGGTACACCGACCACTCGTCCTGCGCCCGCGCCCCCAACGCCTCGTAGAACTCGATCGTCGGCGCGTTCCACTTCAGTACCGACCACTCCAGCCGCCCGTACCCCCGCTCCCCGCAGATCCGCGCCAACTCCCCGAGCAGCGCCCTCCCGTAGCCACCCCCGCGCGCACCCGGCCGCACGTACAGGTCCTCCAGATAGATGCCGTGCACCCCCCGCCACGTCGAGAAACTCAGGAACCACACCGAGAACCCGACGACCTCCCCCGCATCCGACTCCGCGATGTGCGCGAACGCCGCCGGCCGCTCCCCGAACAGCGCCTCCCGCAACTGCTCCTGCGTGGCCCGCGCCTCATGCGGCACCTTCTCGTACTCCGCGAGCTCGCGGATCATGGCCTGGATGACGGGAACGTCCTCGACGACAGCGCTACGGATCATGCCCGCAGACTAAGACCGGCCCCCGCCCAGCAAGACGGCCGCCACCGCCATCTGCTCCGCCCCCATCCGCGACTCCCCGTCCTCCACGTCCCACAGACAGTTCTGCAACACCCGCCCGAGCGTCCACGCCCGCGCCCGCTCCCGATCCGCCCCCAACACCTCCGTCAGCAGATCGAACCGCCACCGCACCTCGTCCACCACGAAGTTGTTCACCAACGCCGGCAACAGCTCGAACCCGGGATCCCCCGCCAGCGGCTTCGGATCGATCGCCAGCCACGCCTCACGGCCGCCCGCCAGCACGTTGTCGAAATGCAGATCCCAGTGCAGCAACCGGTCCCCCGGCTCCCCCGCCACCTCCGCCACCGCCGCCGCACAATCCGCCACCAACCCCCGCTCCCGCCCGTCCCCCACCCGCGGAAGCGCCCCCGCCACCCCCGCCAGCATTCCCGCCGCCACATCCCCCAGCGTCCGCAGCCCCACCGGCGCCCGCACCGCCGTCAGCCGCGCCGACAACTCCCCCACCACCCGCACCGCCGCCCGCGAGTCCCGCGCCGCCAACCCCGACAACGGCCGCCCCTCGTCGAGCCGCTCCAGCAACAACACCCCGGTCGCGCCGTCATGCTCCAGCAGCCGCACGCAGCCCTCGCCGGCCCACGCCCGCAGTGCGAGCGCCTCCCCCGCGTTCTCCTCGTCCGACAACGGCAGCTTCAGCGCCGCCGCCACCCCGTCACCCCGCACCACCGGCAACACCAGAGCCGTCGCCCCGTGCATCCCCGGCCCCGTCCGCCGCAGCCCCCACCGCTCCAGGAACTCCGCCGCCCGCCCCGGCAACGCCGCGATGAACTCCCGCCCGGCAGCGCCCCCGTACGCCATCTGCGTCCGTACCAACCCGTCCGGAACATCCACGCTGTCGATCACGGCCCGAGCGTACGACCCCCCTCCCGGCCCCACCCGCAACCGCGGCTCAGGCCGCCGCGCCCACCCCCACACCCTTCAGCGTCGCCGCGAACGTCCCCGAATCGAACATCGAGCCGTCCTTCGCCCCCACCGGCTCCCCGTCCACCAGCACCAACGGCGTCCCCTGCGCCCCCGTCGCCTCGAAACCCTTCTCCGCCTCCGCGACCCACCCCTTGTGCGTCCCCTCCCGCACCGCCTTGTCAAAGGCCTCACCCCGCAGCCCCGGCACCTCGTCCGCGATCTTCAGCAAGTACTCGTCCGTGAACCGCCCCCGCGGCTGACTCGCGAACACCGCCGCGTTGTACTCCGCGAACTTCCCCGCGTCCACCGACGCCCGCAACGCGTTCACCGCCTTCACCGACCCGCTCGCCCCGCCCTGATCCAGGAACGAAGCCAGCAGGTACTCCACCTTCACCCGCCCCTCCCCCGCGAGCCTCAGCAGCACCTCGCCACCCGACTCCTCGAACTTCCCGCAGGCGCCACACCGCGGATCCACCAACACCTGCGCCGTGTGCGGCGCATCCACCCGCCCCACCACGACCTTCGGCCCGTCCACCCGCGCCGGCAGCTTCGCCAGCTGACCGGCGATCGGACTGATCCGCACCACGCCGGTCGCTTCGCCGTCAGCGGCCCCCTTCGCGTCCCCGCCCGCCCCACAACCGACGACCGCCCCGCCCAACAGCCCTGCCGCCGCCACCGCCGCGACCGCGCGCCCTGCCCAACGTATGCGCACCATTACCGCACCTCTCACCCAAAACAGAACAAAATACCCCGCCCCACCTTAAGGACCAGACCACCCCGCCCACATCAACCATTCGGCCCCCCTTCCCACCCCGAAACCCGACACCACGTCCCTGGACACCCCTCCAAAACCGGGTGTAGCAACTCCCCCATGACGATCAACGGCGGCATTTCCTTCTGGTACGCGACGGACAAGACCGCCGACCAGCCACCCCGCGCCCCCCTCACCGGCGACACCACCGCGGACGTCGTCATCGTCGGCGGCGGCTACACCGGCCTGTGGACCGCCTACTACCTCAAGCGCGCCGCACCCGACCTCCGCGTCACCCTCCTCGAGCAGAAGTTCTGCGGCTACGGAGCCTCCGGACGCAACGGCGGCTGGCTCTACAACGGCATCGCCGGCCGCGACCGCTACGCCCGGCTCCACGGCCACCAAGCCGCCCAGCGCCTCCAGCAGGCCATGAACGACACCGTCACCGAAGTCATCGACGTGACGGCCGCAGAAGGAATCGACGCCGACATCCACCGCGGCGGAGTCCTCGAAGTCGCCCGCACCCCCGCCCAGCTCACCCGCCTCAAGGCCTTCCACGCCGCAGAACTCGCCTTCGGCGAGAGCGACCGCGAGCTCTACGACGCCCCCACCACCCGCACCCACATCAACATCGCCGACGCCCTCGGCTCCAGCTGGACCCCGCACGGCGCCCGCATCCACCCCCTCAAACTCGTCAAGGGCCTGGCAGCCGCCTGCGAACGCCTCGGCGTGGTCATCCACGAATCCACACCCGTCACCGAGATCGCCCCCCGCCGCGCCATCACCCCGTACGGCACCGTCCGCGCACCCCACGTCCTGCGCTGCACCGAAGGCTTCACCGCCGCCCTCAAGGGCCAGAAGCGCTCCTGGCTCCCCATGAACTCGTCCATGATCGTGACGGCCCCGCTCCCGCGGTCGACCTGGTCCGAGCTCAACTGGTCGGACGCCGCCACCCTCGGCGACATGGCCCACGCCTACATGTACGCCCAGCGCACCGCCGACGACCGCATCGCGATCGGCGGCCGCGGGGTCCCGTACCGCTACGGCTCGCGCACCGACAACGACGGCCGCACCCAGCCCGCCACGATCGAGGCCCTCACCAACCTCCTGACCTCGTTCTTCCCGGCCCTCACCGGTACGGAGATCACCCACGCCTGGTCCGGCGTCCTCGGCGTCCCCCGCGACTGGTGCGCCACGGTCACCCTGGACCGCACCACGGGCCTCGGCTGGGCCGGCGGCTACGTCGGCTCGGGCGTCGCCACCGCCAACCTCGCCGCCCGCACCCTGCGCGACCTGGTCCTCGGGGACTCCACGGACCTGACGACCCTCCCCTGGGTCAACCACCGCGTCCGCCGCTGGGAGCCGGAACCCTTCCGCTGGCTCGGCGTCCAGGCCCTGTACGCCGCCTACCGCGAGGCCGACCGCCGCGAAGCCGCCACCCACACCCCGACGACAACCCCGCTGGCCCGCCTGGCGGACCGCATCTCGGGCCGCCACTGACAACAAAGCGGAAGGCTCCGGTGATCACCCGGAGCCTTCCGCTTCTGTACTAATTCCCCTGATCAACAAGCCTCTGACCTGGGATGGAGCCCCCTGTCGGATTCGAACCGACGACCTACGCATTACAAGTGCGTTGCTCTGGCCGGACTGAGCTAAGGAGGCACAACACCACCCGCAAACCCGCCGCGCGTGGAGCCGCCATCACTCTACACAGCACCGGATTCCCCGAACCATCACGTTAAAGCCGGCCCACAACCACTCACGGGGGCTGACAGATGCCCGTGCGGCGGGTAGCGTCGGGCGGAGTCCAGTTGACTGGACTAGACCTTCCACTCGGATCGTCCGGCACGTTCCTGCCGGTAGAAGGGATTCATCACCATGGCTTCTGTCACTTTCGACAAGGCGACCCGGCTGTACCCCGGCGGCGACAAGCCCGCCGTCGACCAGCTCGAGCTCGAGATCGAGGACGGCGAGTTCCTCGTCCTCGTCGGGCCCTCCGGCTGCGGCAAGTCCACCTCGCTGCGCATGCTGGCCGGCCTGGAGGACGTCAACGGCGGCGCCATCCGCATCGGTGACCGCGACGTCACGCACCTGCCGCCCAAGGACCGGGACATCGCGATGGTGTTCCAGAACTACGCGCTGTACCCGCACATGTCCGTCGCCGACAACATGGGCTTCGCGCTCAAGATCGCCGGTGAGGACAAGGCCACCATTCGCAAGAAGGTGGAGGACGCGGCGAAGATGCTCGACCTGACCCAGTACCTCGACCGCAAGCCCAAGGCGCTCTCCGGTGGTCAGCGTCAGCGTGTGGCCATGGGTCGCGCGATCGTGCGCAAGCCGCAGGTGTTCCTGATGGACGAGCCGCTGTCGAACCTGGACGCGAAGCTCCGCGTGTCGACGCGCACCCAGATCGCCGCGCTCCAGCGCGACCTCGGCATCACCACCGTGTACGTCACGCACGACCAGGTCGAGGCCATGACCATGGGCGACCGGGTGGCCGTGCTCAAGGACGGCCTGCTGCAGCAGGTGGACACCCCGCGCAACATGTACGACCGTCCCGCGAACCTCTTCGTCGCCGGCTTCATCGGTTCCCCGGCCATGAACCTGGTCGAGGTCCCGATCACCGACGGCGGCGTGAAGTTCGGCGACAGCGTGGTCCCGGTGTCGCGCGAGGCGCTGTCGGCGGCCGCCGACGCGGGCGACCGTACGGTGACGGTGGGCGTGCGGCCCGAGCACTTCGACATCGGCGACACGGGCGGTCTGACGATCACCGTGAACGTCGTCGAGGAGCTGGGCGCCGACGGGTACGTCTACGGCTCCACGTCCGCGGCCGAGGGTTCGCAGGACATCGTGGTGCGGGTGGGCGGCCGTCAGGTGCCGGAGAAGGGCTCGACCCTCCGCGTGGTGCCGCGCGTCGATGAGATCCACGTGTTCTCGACCTCCTCCGGGGCCCGTCTCTCCAACTGATCCCCGGCCGCACCGGAGGGGCGCTCCCGCCAAGGGGCGCCCCTTCGGCGCGAGTTACGCAGATCGGGCCATTCAGCCCCTCGCGTCAACCCTTAATTCGAAAAGCCACGTCGAACCATCCCCCGACCGGGTGACTAAATGTCGCCAATTCTTCACCGAGCGCTACTCTCGCCCTCGTGACCCACACTGCCCGCCGTATCGGCCGTTCCCTCGCCCTGGTCCTGCCCGTCGTCCTGGTCCTGTCCGGGACCCTCGCGGTCACCATGGTCCCCTGGGCGGACAATTCCCCTTCCCAGATCCTGACCGCCTCCGCCGAGGACGTGTCCGTCCCCGCGAAGCCGCGTGCCGCGCAGGACGTGTTGCGCGACAAGCTGCTCAGCGAGCTCCAGCAGGGTGAGCAGCCGGGTGACGTCCTCACCCACCTCCAGCAGGAGGTGGACCGGCGGCCGTCGCTCGCCGAGCACTGTGTGGGCATCGCACGGGCGCTGGGGCGGGCCGCGGTCGACGCGTACGGGCCGACGAAGGCCCAGTCGTTCGCGCGTCCCGTGTGCGACACCTCGTACGCGTCCGGTGTCGCCTCCATGGGCTGACCCGCCGCGTCCCTACGCTGGCCGGCATGACCGACGTCGGCCCCGCGCCTTCCGCATCTGCCGCATCCGCCCCGCCTGCCGTGTCCCGATCCGTCTCTCCCGCAGCCGCGTTCCCGTCCTCTCCGACCCAGGCAGTCGTCCTGGCGGGTGGCCAGGGTTCGCGGCTGCGGCCGTATACGGACGACCGTCCGAAGCCGATGGTCGAGATCCCGGGTACGGGGACGCCGATCATCGGGCACCAGTTGGCGTGGCTGGCCGCGGAGGGGGTGACCGATGCGGTGGTGTCGTGCGGGCATCTCGCGGAGGTGCTCCAGGAGTGGCTGGCGCGGGCGCCGTTGCCGCTGCGCGTGACGACGGTGGTGGAGGAGGAGCCGCTGGGGCGTGGCGGTGGGCTGAAGTACGCGGCGCGGCATCTGCCGCATCCGGAGCGGTCGTGGTTCGCGACGAACGGTGACGTGTGGACGCGGTTCTCGCTGCGCGAGATGGCCGGGTTCCATGTGGAGCGGGGTGCGGTGGCGACGTTGGCGCTGGCCCGGCCGCGGCTTCCGTGGGGGGTGGTGGAGACCGACGGGTTCGGGCACGTGCTGGATTTCATCGAGGCGCCGCCGTCGCCCTATCTGATCAATGCCGGCGTGTATGTCTTCGGCAGCGAATTCGCGGCGCTGTTGCCGGATTTGGGGGATCACGAGCGTACGACCTTTCCCCGGTTGGCGCGTGAGCGGCGACTGGCGGGCTTTCCGCTGCCCCAGGGGGCTTACTGGCGGGCGATCGACACGGCGAAGGATCTGGCGGAGGCGGCGCGGGAGTTGGGGGCGCACAGGGCCTCCTGAGGGCTTGTGCGGCGATGTCGGTACGCGAGAGGGCCCGGCACGCTTGTCGCGCGCCGGGCCCTGGTGTCTGGCGGGTCCGTCAGCCGAGGAGGCCTCCCACGAGGCCGGGCTTCTTCGTCGGGGCGCCGCCGCCGCTGCTGCTGGACGAGGAGGCCGGCGGCTGCTGCGGGGTGGACTGGCGGGGGGTGCTGCGGGGGCTCTGGCCGCCGCTGGTACCGCGGGTGGCGGTGGGCGACCCGGCGCCGGTTGTGGCGGTCTCGCGGGCGGTCGAGCCGCTCGTGGCCTTGCCGGTGGCCTTCGCCGCGGTGGGTGCGGAGGCTTCGGCGGAGGGCTGGGTGGCGGGCTTGGAGGCGGGGGCCTGCGAGGGCTTCTGCTGGACGGGCGTGGGCGGCAGGGGCCGTCCGGGCAGGTAGTTGCTGGGGTCCTGGCCGGGCCCGGGGACGGTGACGACGGTGGTGGAGCGGACGGCGCCGCCGAGCAGGGAGCCGATGAGCAGGGTGAGTCCGCAGACGACGGTGGCCATGACGGCTCCGCGGCGCAGGACGCGTCGGCGCAGTCGCCAGATCTCGGAACGGGGGCCGAGGGTGCGCCAGGCTTCGCCGGCGAGGCGTCCGTCGAGGGAGTAGACGGGGGCGCCGGCGATGATCAGCGGGCTCCAGGCGGCGAGGTAGATGATGTCGGGGGCGTCGTAGGCGGGGACGGTCTTCCAGCTCACGGTCATGAGCAGGGCGGCGGAGAGCAGGGCGCCGAAGCAGGCGGCGAAGCGCTGCCAGAGGCCGAGGACGGTCAGGACGCCGACGACGACCTGGAGGAAGGCGACGGTGAGGCCGGCTCCGACGGGGTGGGCGAGGGCGAAGTCGCGCAGGGGTTCGGCGAGTGCCCAGGGGTGGAGGGTGCGCAGCCAGGTGACCATGGAGCCGCGTTCGCCGCCGTCGAAGTAGACGGGGTCGCAGAGTTTGCCCATGCCGGCGTAGATGGAGATGAAGCCGAGGAAGACGCGCAGCGGGAGCAGTACGACGCCGAGGTTCATGCGGCGGCCGGGGTAGTACGAGGCTTGGCCGCGGGTGTCGTTGGCGGTGCGCCGGGGTTCCGTTCCGGGTCCGTCGTCGCCGCCGGCGTACGGGAATTCGTACCGGTGGTCTCTCACGGCGGCGAGGGGGCGGGTCTCGTCGGGGTCGCGGTAGGTGCGCTGGCCGATGACGGTCGGCGTGGCGAGGGTGTCGTCGGCGAGGTCGTGCGCGAGGTCGATGCGCGGGATGACCTGGGTGGCGCCGCCGTCGAACTCGTCGTGGCCTCGGCCGTTGTCCCGTACGGCTTGGAGCAGGCCGCCCGTCGCCGCGGCGTCGCCGGGGGCGGACTTGCCGCTCCAGACGACGGGGCGGCGGCGGCGGGTTCCGGCGGCGGCTCCCACGAGTGCTCCGCCGAGGGCGGGCACGCGCGCGGGGGCGCCTGCGGGCTTGGGACGCGCGCTCGGGCTCGGTGCGAGCCGCACGCGGAAGCTGGCGTGGTTGACGATGACCTGTGCGGGGTCGCACGGCACCTTGACCATGCTCAGCGCGGGCTGGTCGTCGAACCCTGGCGTTCTGGTGTCCACACTCATCTAACCGAGTGACGGGTGTTTAGGACACTGCCTTGACATCAGGGATGTGTCCGAGACCCGTCAAGATCCAGCCATCTCCTGCCAGGGGACAGGTTGTTCGGGAGGTTTATCCGCAGCGGATGTGAGAATCAAGCCAGTTGATGTCTGAGGGGGGCACCACAGATGACCGACAACGCACGCAACCAGCTCGTCTTCGCGGATCTCACGGACTATCCCGTGATGGCACAGGCGCTCGACAACCAGTGGCTGCCGGCTGATCTGGCCGCGACGCGGCAGCACGCGAGCGCGCCCGCCGGACCTTCGGCCGAGGCCGTGGCGGCCGGCGCGGCGGAGCTGCGGCGCTCGCTCGCCAACAGCGGGACGCTGGTGGTCAACCGGGCCTTCCTGCTCAACAACGAAGCGCTGTACTCGAATTACCTGCCATCGGCGGACCAGGCCGAGCGCGCGGCCTTCGGCCAGCTGCTCAATCGTCGGGCGCTGGTGCCGTACCTGTACACGGAGCGGGAGGCCGCGGCCGATTTCCAGTGGGGGCACAACCGGTCGGTGGCGGCGGCCTGGCAGCGGATGGTGACGGAGGAGTCGGATCCGGGACTGGTCCGCTTCGACTGGGACGACGAGGCGAACCGCGCGCACGCGGGGCAGGTGGGCAACTACTTCTCGCGGGAGTTGTCCGGATTGCGGCGGCTGCCCGCGCCGGTGCTCGCCGAGAACCTGGGCATCGCGCTGGAGCGGGCCCAGGCGATGCGCGAGGGCATCCTCAAGGAGCTGTACTTCTGGGCCGGTGAGCAGGACAACGACCGGGACATCACGCGCAGTGCGGTCTACGAGCGGTTCCTGACCCGGCCGGGCACGCAGCCGTACGAGAACCTGCTGCGCGAGGGCGATCACATCGTGCCCGCGAAGCAGTTGATCGACCTGCTGTACAGCCTGGGGGTGCCGAAGGCGAGCGGGCTGGTCTCGCTGACGCCGCCGGACTCGCCGCCGCGCTCGACGCTCCAGGAGCTGCGGGCGGAGTCCCGGCCGGCGGGCGACGACCCCGAGATGATCGGCCGGCTGCTGCGGGGCGTGTTCGCGGACGACCTGCACCGGGCGGTGGACGGGCCGAACTCGTACGCGGGGCTGTCGCTGGCCGACATCGTGCGACTGCGAGGCCAAGAGGAGTGGCGGTCCTACATCAACGCCTTGCAGGCGTTCGTGCACGGCGGGTTCCGGGACGGCCGGCTGCCGTCGCCGGAGGAGTTCGCCCAGCACACCCGTGACGTGGCGCGCTTCCACGCGCGGATGCTGCAAACGGCGCGCAAGACGAGCGCCTCGCACGGCGGGTTCACCCGGGAGATCAGCACGGTGCTGATCCTGGAGTCGTCGGGGATCGCGCTCCAGGTGGCCGCGGGTGAGGACATGTCGCTGCTGGCCGGGTCCCTCCAGTTGCTGACGGCGGCCGCCGGGGCGCTGACCGTACGCCTTCAGTTCCGCGACAAGGGCCGCAAGGGGCTCGGGCTGCGCGGCGGCCTCGGGCACAGCGTGACCCTGCCGTCGCTGCGGCTGAACAACCTGAAGAAGGACTGGCAGACCATCCTTCGGGTATACGGCGACCAGGTGGCGCCGAGCGGCGACACGGGCCGCAGGCCTTCGGCCGACCAGCAGGCGGCCGCGTAGCGCGCCGCACCGCGGGCGGGCGGGCGGGCGGGCGGGCGGGCGGCGTACCTCAAACGACACGGGGAGAACATGGGCGGGACGAGTGGAGTGGAGCGCTACGAGCTGCTGCGCGCGCAGCGGCCGGAGTTGTTTCGCAACGAGCCGGGCGGGATCGAGATCCTCAGCGACCCGGCGGCGGTCGCGGCGGCGGGCGGGGTGCTCTACCAGGACCCGTACGTGATGCTGGTGCGCGACCCGGTGCGGTTCCCGGACGGCCGCGAGGGCACGTACATCAGGTCGATCGGGCCGACGGCCGAGCCGGGGTGCGTGGTGCTGCCGCTGCTGGGCGACGAGGTGGTGCTGATCGAGCACTTCCGGCACGCCACCCGCTCCTGGCACTGGGAGCTGCCGCGCGGCTTCGGCACCGGCGGTGTGACGGACGAGGCGAATGCGGCCAAGGAGCTGGACGAGGAGATCGGGGCGGGGGTCCTGGAGCTGATCCCGCTGGGCGTGCTGCATCCGGACACGGGTGTGCTGGGCGACCGGGTGCGGCTGTTCGCCGCGCGGATCGACAAGGTGGGTGTGCTGGCCGGGGGCGAGGGCATCCGCAGTGCGCTGACGGTGCCGTTCGCGGAGGCGGAGACGATGGTGGCGGACGGCCGGATCACGGACGCGTTCACGATGGCGGCGCTGCTGCGGGCCCGGCTGGCGGGCCTGGCTGGCTGAGGGGCTGGCGCGGTCTCACGTCCGGCGGCCCGGAGCCCGGCCGTCGGCGGGGCCCTCAGGGGGCGGTCCGCCGGCGACCGGGCCGGGGCTGCGGGTCTCAGGTGCGCGGGGTCTCGGCGCGGCGGCGGGCCGCCTCGTAGAGGACGACGCCCGCGGCGACACCGGCGTTCAGCGACTCGGCGCCGCCCGGCATCGGGATGCGGACGAGGTAGTCGCAGTTCTCGCCGACGAGGCGGCCGAGGCCCTTGCCCTCGGAGCCGACGACGATGACGACCGGCCCGGCGAGCGCCGGCAGGTCGTTGACGGTGTGCTGGCCCTCGGCGGCGAGGCCGACGATGGTCATGCCCGCCTTCTTGTACTCCTGGATGGCGCGGGTCAGGTTGGTGACGCGGGAGACCGGGGTACGGGCGGCGGTGCCGGCCGAGGACTTCCAGGCTCCGGCCGTCATGCCGGCGGCACGGCGCTCGGGGATGACCACGCCGTGGCCGCCGAAGGCGGAGACGGAGCGGATGATCGCGCCGAGGTTGCGCGGGTCGGTGACGCCGTCGAGGGCGACGATGAGCGGGTCCTCGCCGTTGTCGTACGCGGCGGCGGTGAGGTCGTCCGGGTGCGCGTACTCGTAGGGCGGGACCTGGAGGACCATGCCCTGGTGGTTGAGCCCGTTGGTCATGCGGTCGAGCTCGGGGCGCGGGGCTTCCATCAGGTTGATGTTGCCGCGCTCGGCAGCGAGCTGGAGGGCTTCGCGGACGCGCTCGTCGTTGTCGATGAACTGCTGGACGTACAGGGTGGTGGCCGGTACGCCGTCGCGCAGCGCCTCGAAGACCGGGTTGCGGCCGACGACCATCTCGCTGGTGCCCTTGGCGCCACCGCGGCGGGGGGCCGGGCGGCGCTTGGCGGCCTGGCGGGCCATGGCGTTGCTGATGCGGTTCGCCTTGTGCTTCTTGCGGTCCTCCGCCTTGGGCGTGGGGCCCTTGCCTTCCAGGCCCTTGCGCCGCTGGCCACCGCTGCCGACCGTCGCGCCCTTCTTGTTGGACGTGCGACGGTTCTTGCGCTGGCTGTTCCCGGCCATGACCTATACCTGTTTTCGTTGATCCTGCGATATGTACGTATGAAGAGTGTGCCGCCCGGAGCGCCGGGCGGCACAGCGGGACTGCTCCGGTGGGACTGCTCCGGTGGGCTCAGCGCGGGCCGAGCGTCCAGCGGGGTCCCGTGGGGCTGTCCTCGATGACCAGGCCCGACTGCTGGAGCTGGTCGCGGATGGCGTCGGCGGTCGCCCAGTCCTTGCGGGCCCTGGCGGACTCGCGCTGTTCCAGGACGAGGCGTACGAGGGTGTCGACGGCGCCGTGGAGGTCCTCGCCGCGGTCGGCCTCGCCGGCCCAGTGGGGGTCGAGGGGGTCGAGGCCGAGGACACCCAGCATGGCCCGTACCTCGGACAGGCGGGCGATGGCCGCTTCCTTGTCGTCGGCGGCGAGCGCGCTGTTGCCCTGGCGGACGGTGGTGTGGACGATGGCGAGCGCCTGCGGGACGCCCAGGTCGTCGTCCATGGCCTCGGCGAAGGCGGGCGGGACCTCGGTGGCGGCCTCGACGGTCTTGCCGGCCTTCTCGATGACGCGCTGGACGAAGCCCTCGATGCGCGCGAAGGCGGACTCGGCCTCGCGCAGCGACTCCTCGCTGTACTCGATCATCGAGCGGTAGTGCGGGGTGCCGAGGTAGTAGCGCAGGACGATGGGGCGCCACTGCTTGACCATCTCGGAGACGAGGACGGAGTTGCCGAGCGACTTGGACATCTTCTCGCCGGACATGGTGACCCAGGCGTTGTGCATCCAGTAGTTCGCGAAGTCGTCCCCGAAGGCCTTGGCCTGGACGATCTCGTTCTCGTGGTGCGGGAAGATCAGGTCGAGCCCGCCGCCGTGGATGTCGAAGGCGCTGCCGAGGTACTTGTGGGCCATGGCGGAGCACTCCAGGTGCCAGCCGGGGCGGCCGCGGCCCCAGGGGGTCTCCCAGTCGGGCTCGCCGGGCTTGGAGGCCTTCCACATGGCGAAGTCGCGGGGGTCGCGCTTGCCGGTGATGCCTTCCTCGGAGGGCTGGCGCAGGTCGTCGATGTCCTGGTTCGACAGGGCCAGGTAGCCGGGGTACGAGCGCACGTCGAAGTAGACGCTGCCGTCGGCCTCGTACGCGTGGCCGCGCTCGATGAGGACGCGCATCATCTCGATCATCTCGGGGACGTGGCCGGTGGCGCGGGGCTCGTACGTGGGCGGGAGGCAGCCCAGCGCGTCGTAGCCCTCGTTGAAGGCGCGCTCGTTGTCGTAGCCGATGGACCACCAGGGGCGGCCCTGTTCGGCGCCCTTCTTGATGATCTTGTCGTCGATGTCGGTGACGTTGCGGATGAAGGTGACGTCCTGGCCGCGGTAGGTGAACCAGCGACGGAGGATGTCGAAGTTCAGGTACGAGCGGACGTGCCCGATGTGCGGGGCGGCCTGCACGGTGGCGCCACAGAGGTAGATCGAGACACAGCCCGGCGTGAGCGGGACGAAATCGCGGATCTGCCGGGCGCTGGTGTCGTACAGGCGAATAGTCACGGCATCCAGGGTAGTGGGCCTGCGGCAGTGCCCCGCGACCCTTTCGGGGCGCGGGGTGCGATTGTTTGCGAAGCGGTGTCGTACGGGCTGTCGCTACGGCGCGGTCAAGCGGGGTTCGGCCGGTACACCAGGGCGGTGGCGATGGCCGCGAGCCCTTCGGCGCGGCCGGTGAGGCCGAGTCCGTCGGTGGTGGTTCCGGAGACGGAGACGGGGGCGCCCGCGGCAGTGGCGAGCGCCTTCTGCGCTTCCTCGCGCCGCTTGCCGATCTTCGGGCGCACGCCGATCACCTGGATGGCGATGTTGCCGATCTCGAAGCCCTCGGCGCGGACGATGCGGGCGGCCTCGGCCAGCAGGGTGACGCCTGCGGCGCCGGACCACTCGGGGCGGGAGGTGCCGAAGTGCGCGCCGAGGTCGCCGACGCCGGCGGCGGAGAACAGGGCGTCGCAGGCGGCGTGCGCGGCGACGTCGCCGTCGGAGTGCCCGGCGAGCCCGTCCTCCCCCTCCCACAGCAGCCCGGCGCACCACAGCTCGCGGCCCGCCTCGAAGGCGTGCACGTCGGTGCCGATGCCGACCTGCGGCAACAGGGGCCGCGCGGCGTCCCCGGGGACGCGGGCGGAACCTGCGGAGCTAGTAGGCATCGGTGGCCCTCCTGCGGGCGAGTACGGCCTCGGCGAGGACCAGGTCGAGCGGGCGGGTGACCTTGAAGGCCTCTTCGTGGCCGGGAACCACCATGACGGTGATGCCGAGCTGTTCCACCATGCCGGCGTCGTCGGTGGCGCCCTCGCCGTTCACGGCGATCTTCTCGTGCGCGCGCACGAGGGTGGCGACGTCGAATCCCTGCGGGGTCTGGACGGCGCGGAGCCGGGCGCGCTCGGGCGTGGCGACGACCGGTTCGGGGTCGCCGGGCCGGCCGGGCTCGACCTCCTTGACGGTGTCGGCCAGCGGCAGCCCGGGCACCACGGCGGGGGCGCCGTCGCGTACGGCCTCGATGACGGAGTCGACGGTGTCGACGGGGACGAGCGGGCGGGCCGCGTCGTGGATGAGTACGGAGGTGACGTCCGCCGGGAGGGCGTCCAGTCCTGCGCGCACGGACTCCTGGCGGGTCTCGCCGCCGGGGACGACCAGGATCTCGGTCCTCTCGGGGAGCGCGTGCTCGTCGAGGAGGTGGCGCACCTCGGCGGCCCCGTCGGACGGGGCGACGACGACCACGAGGGACACCGCTCGGGAGCGGGCCATGGCGCGGACGGCGTGGATGAGCATGGGGGTGCCGCCGAGGGACCGCAGGGCCTTGGGGGCGCCGGGGCCGAGGCGTACCCCGCGGCCGGCGGCCGGGATCACCGCGGCGGTGCGGTGGGGGCGCGATTCGTCAGACATCAGTAGCTCCGAGCCAGGTTTGTGACTTCGGCCGACATGGGTATGGCCTCAAGGGTGCCGGGTGCGACGCCCTCGCCCCTTCCGTGACGACCGGTCGAGCCGGCTGCCCGGACCCGGCACGCCAGTGGGGTGCGGGGATCGGGGTAGGGGACCGGGGATGGATCCGGGGTACGGGTACGGACATGCCGCAGCGCCCGGCAACAGCCCTCTCGTGGAGGAGAGGGCTTGTCATCGGGCACCGCGGCACAACTGTATGAACACCGTGCGATTGACGGCGTCTCGCGTCAGGACGCGAGCACCTCGTCGAGGAGGGCCTCGGCCTTGTCCTCGTTGGTGTTCTCGGCGAGCGCGAGCTCGCTCACCAGGATCTGGCGCGCCTTCGCGAGCATGCGCTTCTCGCCCGCGGAAAGCCCGCGCTCACGCTCACGACGCCACAGGTCACGCACCACTTCGGCGACCTTGATGACATCGCCAGAAGCGAGCTTCTCCAGATTTGCCTTGTAGCGCCGGGACCAGTTCGTCGGCTCTTCTGCATACGGCGCACGAAGCACCTCGAAGACCCGGTCCAGCCCGTCCTGGCCGACTACGTCGCGAACGCCGACGAACTCCGCATTGTCCGCAGGCACACGAACCGTCAGGTCGCCCTGGGCGACCTTGAGCACCAAGTAGGTCTTGTCCACGCCTTTGATCTGGCGAGTTTCGATGGCCTCGATCAGCGCGGCCCCGTGATGGGGATAGACCACGGTGTCGCCAACCTTGAACGTCATGTGACAGGTACCCCTTCCGTGGCTATCCAGGGTAACACGAGAACCGACTGTTATGAATGGCGTTTTCGCAGGTCAGGGCACATCTCGGGGCTTGACAACAGCGACACGAACGTGCTGCGAAGAGCTTCTGGAAGGGGGTATTCGCAGGTCGGAGGCGCTGCGCGGACCAGCCGAAACGGCCACGCCACACCGGGCGGGCGGGCGCGTCAGCGTGACGTACGTCCCGTTTTGCCGGTTTCAAAGCGGGGAAACCGAACTACTCCGTTCGACTGGCGGCCACCCGTACGGGGCGGGTTCCGGCCCAATCCGGAATTGATCACGGGGCGGCGTTCGAAGGAATCCCGGAATTGATCACCGGCGGGCCGCCCACGATATGCGGGGGGCACGTGAACGGCGCGCGGAATGCAAGATCGGGTAGCCGCGGCAGGGCCGCTCGCGCGCTGCGGAGGGTCGGGTGCGGGGGCGGGGCGGCGGCTCGGTAACCTAAGCGCGCTGACACACCCTTAGGACGGCTTTACCTCGGCCGTTCCAGGGGGCACTCCCAGCGGAAGCTGGGGGAGTCCATCCTTCCGTTCCGTACGTCCAAGGAGTTGCCGCCACCGTGAGCCGCAGCCTTCGACGCGGTGCCCTCGCCGCCACCGCCGTCGTGTTCTCGATCGCCTCGTTGGCCGCATGCGGTGCGGGCAAGGACGCTCAGACCCTTCAGATCAAGCCGGACAACGCCGCCGCCACCAAGGGCGACATCAAGGTCCAGAACGCGCTCGTGATCACCCAGGCCAAGGCGGACGCGAAGGGCCCGGCCGCCGTCTCGGCGACGCTCTTCAACGCCGGCATCAAGGAGCAGACGCTCGACGCGATCACCCTCTCGGGTGGCAAGGGCAAGGTCGTGCTGAAGCCCGCCGCCGGGACGGGCAAGGTCATCGTGCCGGCCGGCGGTTCCTTGGTGCTGGGCGGCGCGGGCAACGCGTCCGCCGTGATCGAGTCCGGCCGCGAGGCCGTCAAGGACGGCAACGTACAGAAGGTCGTCTTCCAGCTGAGCTCCGCGGGCGACGTGGAGCTGGAGGCCTTCGTGGTCCCGGCGACCGGCCAGTACGCGGGCTTCGGCCCGACCGCGGCCCCGGCCGCGGGGGCGGGCGCCTCCCCGTCGGGCAGCCCCTCCACCACCCCGTCGGGCTCGCCGTCCGGCGCGGCCTCGGGCGGCCCCTCCGGGTCCCCCGCGGGCACCCCGTCCGGGTCGGCCTCCGCGGGCGCCGGCCACTGAGCCACGTGCACGGAGCGGCGTGACGACGCATGAGGAAGGGCCCCCATCCGCGACGCGGGTGGGGGCCCTTCCTCGTACTGCTCAAGACTCGGCGGTCTACGGCTCGAACTTGTAGCCGAGGCCGCGGACCGTGACCAGGTAGCGCGGCGCGCCCGGGTCGGGTTCGATCTTGGCGCGCAGGCGCTTGACGTGGACGTCGAGGGTCTTGGTGTCACCGACGTAGTCGGCGCCCCAGACGCGGTCGATCAGCTGCATGCGGGTCAGTACGCGGCCCGCGTTGCGCAGCAGCATCTCCAGCAGGTCGAACTCCTTGAGCGGGAGGTCCACCTTGGCTCCGGCGACGGTGACCACGTGGCGGTCGACGTCCATCCGTACGGGCCCTGCCTCCAGGGCCGCCGGGGTGACCTCCTCCGGCTCGCCGCGGCGGCGCAGGACGGCGCGGATGCGGGCGACCAGCTCCCGCGAGGAGAAGGGCTTCGTGACGTAGTCGTCGGCTCCTATCTCCAGCCCGACGACCTTGTCGATCTCGCTGTCCTTGGCGGTCACCATGATCACGGGGACGTTGGAGCGGCCGCGCAGCTGCCGGCAGACCTCCGTGCCGGGCAGGCCGGGGAGCATCAGGTCGAGGAGGACGAGGTCGGCGCCGTTGCGCTCGAACTCGTCCAGCCCGTCGGGCCCGGTCGCGGCGATGGCGACCTCGAAGCCCTCCTTGCGGAGCATGTAGGACAGGGCGTCGCTGAAGGATTCCTCATCCTCGACGACGAGCACTCGGGTCACGGAAGGACCTCCGGGGCAGGAATGGCTGGTGCTGTTTGTTTTTCAAGCGGGGGGCTGCTGGGTGCGGGAGCCGTCGCCGGGGCCGGCGCGGCCGCTTCGGGGAGTCGCAGGGTGAACGTGGAGCCCTGACCCTCCGAGCTCCAGACCGACACCTCCCCGCCGTGCGAAGCCGCTACGTGCTTCACGATCGCAAGGCCCAGACCGGTTCCTCCCGTCGCACGGGAGCGGGCCGGGTCCACGCGGTAGAAGCGCTCGAAGATGCGCTCGCGGTCCTTTTCCGGGATGCCGATGCCCTGATCGGTCACGGCGACCTCGATCAAGTCTCCCCCAGGTGCCGCGATCCTGCGTGCGGCTATGCCGACGCGGGTCCGGGCGGGGCTGTAGTTGACGGCGTTCTCGACGAGGTTGCCCAGGGCTGCGGCGAGCTGTCCGCGGTGGCCCCAGACGCGCAGGTCGGCGGTGCCGCCGGCGGCCATGGTGATCTGCTTCGAGGACGCCGTGTGGCGGCAGCGGTCGATGGCTTCCGCGACGAGGGTGTCCACGCGGACGGGCTCCGCGTCCTCGAGCGGGTCGTCGTTCTGCACCCGGGAGAGGTCGATGAGCTCTTGTACGAGGTTGATCAGGCGGGTGGCCTCGATCTGCATGCGGCCGGCGAAGCGGCTGACCGCCTCGGGGTCGTCCGCGGCGTCCATGACGGCCTCGGACAGCAGGGAGATCGCGCCGACCGGGGTCTTCAGCTCGTGGGACACGTTCGCGACGAAGTCGCGGCGTACGGCCTCGATCCGGCGGGCCTCGGTGAGGTCCTCGACCAGGAGGAGCACGAGGCGGGAGCCGAGCGGGGCGACGCGCGCCGAGACGGCGAGGGCCTCCCCGCGGCCGGTGCCGCGCCGGGGCAGGTCGAGCTCGACCTGGCGTATCTCCCCGTCGCGGCGGGTGTCGCGGGCCATGTGGAGCATGGGCTCCACGGCCAGCTTGCCGCCGCGGACCAGGCCGAGGGCATATGCCGCCGAGCTGGCCTTGACCACCGCGTCGCCCTCGTCGAGGACGACGGCGGAGGAGCGCAGTACGGAAAGGACGGTGTCCACGCCGGGTGGGAGCACCGCGTTGATGTCGGGGCGCATGGAGCTCCGGGTGGGGCGGGCCTGGTCGCGCTCGCTCCAGCGGAACGCCAGCATGGCGATGACACCGGTGCAAAGACCGGCAATCGCTGCAGCTGCGGCGACCGCCGCGTTCACGTCCATGCATCCAGGTTAAGCAGGCACAACGACACTTCCACAGCCGTTCGGGTGGCACCTCGAACAGTCGTCGCCCAGAGTTCACCCTGGAGACGGGGTTGATTCACTTGGGATGCCGGAGTCGGACGCGTTCGCGGCCCACCGTGTCAACGTGGGGCAACAGGCCACCCCGGCCGCCGGCCCCCGGGCAGTAGAGCAGCAGTGCAGTGAGCAGCAGTGCAGTAGGTCAAGAGAGGGACACCAGACATGCGTGACGCGTACCACGAGGAACTGGACTCGATCGGCGAGGGCCTGGTCGAGATGGCCCGGCTGGTCGGTTCCGCGATCGGGCGGGCCACGACGTCCATGCTCGACGCCGACCTGAAGCTCGCCGAGAGCGTCATCGCCGCCGACCAGAAGGTCGACGACCTCCAGCACGACCTGGAGGCGCGGGCCATCGCCCTGCTGGCCCGGCAGCAGCCGGTCGCCACCGACCTGCGCATCGTCGTCACCTCGCTGCGGATGAGCGCCGACCTGGAGCGCTCCGGCGACCTGGCGCAGCACGTGGCGAAGCTGGCGCGGCTGCGCTTCCCGGACACGGCGGTGCCGCGCGACCTGCACGCCACCATCCTGGAGATGGGTCAGCTGGCGCAGCGCCTGATGGCGAAGGCCGCCGAGGTCATCATCACGAAGGACGTCGACCTGGCGCTCCAGCTGGAGCAGGACGACGACGAGATGGACCAGCTGCACCGCACGCTGTTCCAGCACCTGATGGACGACCGCTGGAAGCACGGCATCGAGACGGCCGTGGACGTGACGCTGCTGGGCCGCTACTACGAGCGCTTCGCGGACCACGCGGTGTCGGTGGCCAAGCGCGTGGTCTACCTGGTGACGGGTGAGCACGCGGACGAGCTGCAGGCGCCGACGCAGGTCGAGGGCGTCTGACGGGGTCCGTCCCGGGTCCGGCGGGGCGCGTCGGCGGCTCTGCCCCAATGCGCCGTTGACGCGCCGGTGCGGCTGGGCATGAATGGGGCGAGGGCGGTCCGTCGTGCGAAGTCCCGTACGCCGCCTGCGAGGAGGAACCATGCCCGATTCCCCCGTCCCCATCACCCCGGAGCACGAAGTGCAGCCGCCGGAGGCGCTGCGCCTGCCGCTGCTCGCCGCCTGCGGCTGCGGCTCGGGCTGCGGCTGCGGCTGCCAGTCCGGCGCCCCCTGCCAGTGCGGCGGCTGACCCCGCCCGCACCCGGCCCGACGTACACGAAGGGCCCCGCCCGATCCCTCGGCCGGGGCCCTTCGCACGAGGTCCGCGCAGGAACTACTTCTTCTTGCCCTGGTTCTTGACCGCCTCGATCGCGGCCGCGGCGGCGTCCGGGTCGAGGTAGGTGCCGCCCGGCTTGAGGGGGTTGAAGTCGGCGTCGAGCTCGTAGGCGAGCGGGATGCCGGTCGGGATGTTCAGGCCCGCGATGTCGGCGTCGGAGATGCCGTCCAGGTGCTTGACCAGGGCGCGCAGGGAGTTGCCGTGCGCGGCGACCAGGACGGTGCGGCCCGCCAGCAGGTCCGGGACGATGCCGTCGTACCAGTACGGCAGCATGCGGACGACGACGTCCTTGAGGCACTCGGTACGGGGGCGCAGCTCCGGCGGGATCGTCGCGTAGCGCGGGTCGCCGGACTGCGAGAACTCGGTGCCGTCCTCAAGGGCCGGCGGGGGGGTGTCGTACGAGCGGCGCCACAGCATGAACTGCTCCTCGCCGAACTCGGCGAGCGTCTGGGCCTTGTCCTTGCCCTGGAGGGCGCCGTAGTGGCGCTCGTTCAGGCGCCAGGAGCGGTGGACCGGGATCCAGTGGCGGTCGGCCGCCTCGAGCGCCATCTGCGCGGTGCGGATCGCGCGCTTCTGGAGCGAGGTGTGCACGACGTCGGGGAGCAGGCCGGCGTCCTTGAGCAGCTCACCGCCGCGGACCGCCTCCTTCTCGCCCTTCTCGTTGAGATTGACGTCCACCCAGCCGGTGAACAGGTTCTTCGCGTTCCACTCGCTCTCGCCGTGACGGAGGAGGATCAGCTTGTACGGTGCGTCGGCCATGCGTACGAGCCTAATGGACGGCCCGGGGCGCTCGCGCGCGGTCCGCACGGCGGCCGATTGACGGCGGACGTCAATCCAGTGGCCCCGGCGGGTCGTCATACGTAGGGTCCCAAGAGCTGGAGGGGCACTTACATCACCGGGGGGATTTCCTTATGTCCGTTGACTCGTTGAGACGGGCCGCGAAGGAGAGCGTGTCGGGTCTGCCGCGCGCGTTCTGGTGGCTGTGGGCGAGCACGCTGGTCAATCGGCTCGGGGCTTTCGTCGCCACATTCATGACCTTGTACCTGACCTTGGAGCGGGGCTACTCGGCCTCGTTCGCGGGACTCGTGGTGGCCCTGCACGGGCTCGGCGGGGTGATCTCCTCGCTCGTGGCGGGCGTGATGACGGACCGGCTGGGGCGGCGGCCCACGATGATGGCGGCGCAGGTCTCGACGGCCTTCTCGGTGGCCCTGCTCGGGTTCATGCAGCACCCGGCGGCCATCGCGGCGGTGGCGATGCTGGTCGGCATGACCTCGAACGCTTCGCGGCCCGCCGTGCAGGCGATGATGGCCGACATCGTCCGCCCCGAGGACCGGGTACGGGCGTTCGCGCTGAACTACTGGGCCATCAACCTCGGCTTCGCGATCTCCGCGGCCGTCGCCGGCTTCGTGGCCGAGTACAGCTACCTGGCGGGCTTCCTCGGCGAGGCGGCGCTGACGCTGCTCTGCGCGGTGGTGGTCTACCTGAAGCTGCCCGAGTCGCGGCCCGAGAAGGGCGACGCGGCCACCGCGGCCGAGGCGGAGGTCCGGCTCGGCACGGTGCTGCGCGACGGCCGCTACATGGGCGTGGTCGGGCTGTCGTTCCTGATCTCGCTGATCTTCATACAGGGGTCGTTCGGGCTGCCGCTGGCGATGGGCAGGGCGGGCTTCTCCACCGGGGACTTCGGCCTGGTGTCCGCCATCAACGGCGTGATGATCGTCGTACTGCAGATCCCGGTCACGCGGTTCATCGAGCACCGCGACCCGCAGAAGCTGCTGGTGATCTCCGCGCTCCTGGCCGGGTACGGGTTCGGGCTCACGGCCTTCAGCGGCTCGCTCGGGGCCCTTGCGCTGACCGTCTGCGTGTGGACGCTGGCCGAGATCGTCAACTCGCCGACCCAGATGGGCCTGGTCGCGCGGCTCTCCCCGCTGCACGGGCGGGGTCGCTACCAGGGGATGTACACGATGTCCTGGGCGGTGGCCTCGCTGATCGCGCCGCTGCTGGCGGGCGGGGTGATCGACCGCTTCGGGGCGGGGTGGCTGTGGGGGGCGACGGCCGTCCTGGGGACCGTGGCCGGGCTCGGGTACTGGCTGCTGATGCGCGGCCTGCCGCCCGTGGCAGCGCCGGCTCCGGTTTCGGAACCGGCTCCGGCTTCGGAACCGGCTCCGGCTTCGGCTTCGGCTCCGGTTTCGGGTCCGGTCCCCGAGGTCAGGCCGACGGCTGCGTGAGGTGCTTGAACGCGTCGAGGTTGAAGGTCGGCTCGCCGCGCGAGACGCGCCACTCGTACTCGCGGCGGATGGCGCCGGCGAAGCCCAGCTCCAGCAGGGTGTTGAAGGCGCCGTCCGCCGCCTCCAGGACCGTGCCGAGCAGCTGGTCCAGGTCCTGCGGGGTGACCACGGACAGCGGGAGCCGGGCCGTCAGGTAGACGTCGCCGAGGCGGTCCACGGCGTAGGCCATGCCGTACAGCTTGAGGTTGCGCTCCAGCAGCCAGCGGTGGACGCCAGCCTCGTTCTCGTCGGGGTGGCGGATCACGAAGGCATTGACCGACAGCGAGTGCTTGCCGACCCGCAGCGAGCAGGTGGTGCTCAGCTTGCGGGTGCCGGGGAGCCGGACGACGTACGAACCCGGCTCGGGGCTCTCCCAGCTCAGCCCGGCATCGGTCAGCGTGCTCTCGACGATCTCGGCGGTGTCAGCCATGGTGGGAGCGTACGCGACGGCGATGATCATGCATCGCGGCCGTGTACACGTCCGCGGTGCCGCTCGCGGCGGTGTCCCAGCCGAAGAACTGCGCGTGCCGGGCGGCCTCGGCGCCCATCCGGTCCGCGAGGTGCGGATCGTCGACGAAGCGCCGCAGCTCCCGGGCGTAGTCCACCGGGTCGTGGCCGGGTACGAGGATCCCCGTCACGCCGTCGTTGACGGCGACGGGCAGCCCGCCGACGGCGGCCGCGAGGACCGGGGTGCCGGCGGCCTGGGCCTCTATCGCGACCAGCCCGAAGGATTCGTTGTACGAGGGCATGACCAGCACGGACGCCGCCCGGAACCAGTCGGCGAGCTGGTCCTGGCGCACCGGCGGGTGGAAGTGCACGAGGTCGGCGATGCCGAGCTTGGCGGCCAGTTTCTGCAGCCCCTCCGGCTTGGCCAGGCCGCTGCCGCTCGGCCCGCCCACCACCGGTACGAACAGCCGCGTGCGCAGCGACGGATCGCGGTCCACCAGCTCGGCGACGGCGCGCAGCAGGATGTCGGGCGCCTTGAGCGGCTGGATCCGCCCGGCGAAGAGCGGGATGACGGCGTCCTGGGGCAGGCCCAGGCGGGCCCGGGCGGCGGCGCGGCCGTCGGCGACGGTGAAGCGGTCGAGGTTCACGCCGGGGTGGACGACGGCCACCTTGCCGGGGTCGGCCTCGTAGTGCCGTACGAGCTCGTCGGCTTCCTCGGCGGTGTTGGCGATCAGCCGGTCGGCGGCGACGACGATCTGGGTCTCGCCGATGACGCGGGCGGCGGGCTCGGGCGTGTCGCCCTCGGCCAGCGCCGCGTTCTTGACCTTGGCCATGGTGTGCATGGCGTGGACGAGGGGGACGCCCCAGCGCTCGGCGGCGAGCCAGCCGACGTGGCCGGAGAGCCAGTAGTGGGAGTGGACGAGGTCGTAGTAGCCGGGGCGGTGGCCGGCCCAGGCCTGCATCACGCCGTGGGTGAAGGCGCACAGCTGGGCCGGGAGCTCCTCCTTGGCGAGGCCCTCGTACGGGCCCGCGTCCACGTGGCGTACGAGGACGCCCGGGGCCAGCTCGACCACGGGCGGCAGGCCGCCGGTGGTGGCGCGGGTGAAGATCTCGACCTCGATGTTGATGGCGGCGAGGCGCCTGGCGAGCTCGACGATGTACACATTCATACCGCCGGCGTCGCCGGTGCCGGGCTGGTGCAGCGGCGAGGTGTGCACGCTGAGCATGGCGACGCGGCGCGGCTTGCGGTGGCTGCCGACGGCCGGCAGGCGCAGTCGCGGGGGGTCGTGGCGGGTCGCGCGGGCGGCGGAGATGCGGCCGCTGAGGCTGCCGCCGAGGCGGGACACGTACTGGCTCAAGGGAGCAGTTCCTCTCGCTCGGACGACGGCTGGCGGGTACGGATGGGGGGTACGGCTGGGCGGGGCTGGGCACGGCTGTGGGAGCGCGCCCGGCGCTCTTCCTAGGAGTGCAACCCGGATGGCCGTGCCCCGCATTCCGGGACCGCGCGATTTCCTGCCGGGTTTGCCGGTTCTTTATCGGGCGGGAGGGCTCCGCTTACTCTCGGCTCATGGCTTCCCGCAGTACCCCTCCCCCCGGCCGCCCTGTGGGCACCGTGACGCGTGGGACGACGAACCCGAACCGCCTGCGCCGCATGGACCGCTGGATCGCGGCCGCGCACGGGGCGGCGCTGCGCCGTGCGGACGCGCCGGTCGCGGTGGACCTGGGCTACGGGGCAGCGCCGTGGACGGCGGTCGAGCTGCTGGCGCGGCTGCGGGAGGCGGCTCCGCGGGTACGGGTCGTCGGCATCGAGATCGAACCGGCGCGGGTCGCGGGCGCCCGGCCGTACGAGCGGGACGGGCTGACCTTCCGGCACGGCGGCTTCGAGGTGCCGCTGGAGGGCGGGGAGCGGCCGGCGCTGATCCGCGCGGCGAACGTACTGCGCCAGTACGACGAGGAGCAGGTGGCGGCGGTGTGGGCGCGGTTGTGCGCGCGCCTCGCCCCCGGCGGGCTGCTGGTCGAGGGCACCTGTGACGAGATCGGACGGCGGCACGTGTGGGTCGCGCTGGGCCCGGAGGGGCCGCGCACGGTCACCTTCGCGACGCGGCTGGGGTCGCTGGAGCGGCCCTCGGACCTGGCGGAGCGGCTGCCGAAGGCGCTGATCCACCGGAACGTGCCGGGTGAGCCGGTGCACGCGTTCCTGCGGGACTTCGACCGGGCGTGGGCGGCGGCCGCGCCGTACGCCTCGTACGGGGCGCGGCAGCGCTGGATCCGGACGGCGCGGGACCTGTCCCGGGACTGGCCGCTGGCGGACGGGCCGGGGCGGTGGCGGCAGGGGGAACTGACGGTGCGCTGGGAGGCGTTGCGTCCGGTGGGGTGAAGGTGGTGTGTCGGGGAACCGGGGGCGCGGGCGGCCCGTTGAGCGGTCGGGTAGGGGTGGGGTACGGGTCGGGCGTGGGTCGGGCGCGGGGGGACAAGATCGGGTGGACTCCCCCAAGGCTGTCGGAATTCACCGACTCGTGGCACCATCCCGAAGGCAGTGACAAGTTACTGACCAATAGTCAGATCTGATGTCGAGTGATGTCGCCCGGTGTCGGGGCGTCTGGGGGAACCATGGGGACCGTGAAGCGACGGCGGGGTGCGACCGCTCTCACACTGCTGTGCGCGCTGGCGATACTGGCCGCACCCGGCCTCGCGGTCGGGACGGCCTTCGCCGCGCCGACGCCGGATCCGGGCACGAAGTCCCTGGAGCAGGTCCGCAAGGAGATTGAGGACCTCTACCGCCAGGCGGGCACCGCCACGGACGCTTACAACCTCGCCGAGAGCGAGACGAAGACCCAGTCCGCCAAGATCGTCGAGATCGCCAACCAGGTCGTGGCCGGCCAGGAGCGGATCTCCGCGCTGAAGAGCCGCGCGGGCGCGGCGGCCCGCGCCCAGTACCGCTCGGGCGGCCTGCCGCCGGGCGCGAAGCTGGCGTTGAGCAACAGTCCGACCCAGTTCCTCGACGGGGCGGACCGGCTGCGCCAGGGCGAGAAGGCCACCTCCGACCTCCTCTCCGAACTGAACCGGACCCAGGACGACTTGCAGCAGTACGCGAAGGACGCCAGCGCGCAGTGGGCGGCGCTGGAGGCGAACCGGGTCAAGCAGGAGTCCGCGAAGAAGGAGATCGAGCAGAAGATCAAGACCGCGGAGGAGCTGGAGAGCAAGCTGGAGGCCGAAGAAAAGGCCCGGCTGCTGCAGCTGGAGCAGGAGGCCCAGTACCGGTCCCAGACGGCCTGGCTGTCGACGGGCGTGCTGAAGGACGTCCACGGCTCGGCCACCGAGGCCGGCAAGCGGGCGGTCCAGTTCGCGTCCGCGCAGATCGGCAAGCGGTACGTCTGGGGCGCCCAGGGGCCCGACACCTTCGACTGCTCGGGGCTGACCTCGCAGGCCTGGCGGGCGGCGGGCAAGTCGATCCCGCGGACCTCGCAGGAGCAGCTGCGGCTGCTCCCGAAGGTCGCGGTCAAGGACATGCGCCCGGGTGACCTGATCATCTACTTCGACGACGCGAGCCACGTCGCGATGTACGTCGGCGACGGCGCGATCATCCATGCGCCCCGCCCGGGCCGCAATGTCACCCTGGCGGGCGCCGGCTCCATGCCGATCAAGGCGGTCGTCCGCCCGGACGTGTAGGAGCCCCGCCCGGGGCGGCTGGCCCGCCCGGGCGATCAGGCGCGAGTCCGGGCGATCAGGCGCGAACCCGACGCAACCAGGACGGCTCCCGGGACGTCTCGTCAGACGGGACGGATCCAGGCGCCGCCGTGACGTTGGTCATTCGGTGGAGCGGGTTTCCCGGGCGATAACGGCATATGACGGCGGCCCTGGCCAGGAAGGGCATTCCGCTCCCCTGGACAAGGCCGCTAGGGTCGCCCGGACGAGCGCACCCTCGGGGGGAGGGAAGGAACCGGAAACGATGCCCGTACCCGTACCGCGGCAGAGGGAGATCCCGGCCCCGGAGAGCGGTCAGGCCCTTCCGCAGGCCGCCGCCCCGCCACAGCTCACGGCCGCGACGGCAGCCGCGGCCGCGCCCTCCCTCACCCTGCTGGTGATCGAGGACGATCCCGCCGGCGGCCTCACCGTCCCCGAGATCCTCGACGCCGACGGCCACCGCATCCGGCTCCGCACCGCCCGCAACCTCACCGAGGCCGCGCGCCTGCTCACGCCCGACGTGCACTGCGTCCTGCTCGACCTCTCCCTCCCCGGCGGCCCCGGCGCCGGCCCGGCCCGCGCCGCGGACCCCACCGACCGGCTGGACACCCTGCGCGAGGTGCTCCGCATCGCGCCCCGCCACGCCGTCCTCGTCCTCACCTGCGAGGGCGACGCCGAGCGCGCGGCCGAGGCCGTGCGCGTCGGCGCCCAGGACTTCCTCTTCCGCGACGAGCTCGACGGGCGCCTGCTCAGCCGCGCCATCCGCTACGCCGTGGAGAGAAAACGGGCGGACACCGCCCAGTACAAGCTCGCAGAATCGAAACTGCGCGCCCAGGAGAACGCCCGCCTGGAGCGCGGCCTGCTCCCGAACCCGCTCCTGGAGGGCTCGGACCTCCGCTTCGCCGCCCGCTACCACGCCGGGCGCAGCCGGGCGCTGCTCGGCGGGGACTTCTACGACACCGTCCGCACCCCCGACGGCACGGTCCACGCCATGATCGGCGACGTCTGCGGCCACGGCCCCGACGAGGCCGCCCTCGGAGTGGAGCTGCGCATCGCCTGGCGCGCCCTGACCCTGGCCGGGCTGTGCGGTGACGACCTGCTCGCCACCCTCCAGGAGGTGCTGGAGGTGGAGCGGCCCTGCGAGGAGATCTTCGCGACGCTGTGCACGGTGGACATCGCCCCCGACGGCCGCCGCGCCGGCCTGTGCCTGGCGGGCCATCCGGCGCCGCTGATATCCCGCCCGGGCCGCCCCGCGCGACTGCTCCCGTACGAGAACAGCGGCCCGGCGCTGGGCCTGCTTCCCCGGGCCCGGTGGCCCCGGCGGCAGGTGGAGCTGGGCGGCACCTGGAGCCTGATGCTCTACACCGACGGGCTGATCGAGGGCCGGATCGGCGAAGGCCGGGAACGGCTCGGCCAGGACGGCATGGTCGAGATGATCAACCGCCACCTGGACGCCGGTCTGAGCGGCGAGGGCCTCCTGGAGGCCTCGGTCAGCGAGGCCCGCCGCCTCAACGGCGGCGAGCTCACGGACGACGTCGCCGTGGTGCTGCTCTCCCGCGCCGGGGGCTGAGCAGCGGCGGGAAACTACCGCCCGCCGTTGTAGGGCCCGTACGGTCCGTCGCTGCTGCTGCCGCCGCCCTTGCGGCGGCCGCCGCCGCCGGAGACCTGCTTGAGGGCGGGGCGCACGTCGACGAAGAACACGATGGTGGCGACCAGGCCGGCGATCTCCAGGAAGAGCATTCCGAGGAAGAAGTCCACGAGGACGGTGATGCCGAGGATGACCAGCCAGAACGTCTTGGTCTGCTTCTCGGCGGCCCGGTACGCGTCCTCGCGCGCCAGCAGGGCGAGCACGAAGGCCACGACGGCGAGCGCCAGCATGGCGAACCCGAGCAACGGAAGCACTCCGTTATCGAACCCGTTCATCAACATCGCCTGACCGCCTTCTCGCGCCTGGTGCCATCTGTCTCCACGCTACCGGCAGAGCAGCGCTTACAAACCACAACGGACCGGGCACCCCTCGGGTGCCCGGTCCACGGTCGTCGTGCCGGTCAGCTCTCGTCGGCCGTCGCGGCGACGGTCTTCTTGGCCACGGGCTTGCGCGTGGCGGCCTTCTTCGCCGGGGGCTTCTCCTCGGCGGCGGCCTCGGCGGCCGGCTCCCCCGTGGACGGCGCGGCCGCGGGCTCCGGCTCGACGGCGACGGCGATGTCGACGATCTCCTCGGAGACCTCGCCGCGCCAGGCCCGCACGGCCTGCTCACCGTGCTCGGCGACCTTGTCGTAGGCCTCCTTGGCCTTCACGGCGTACTCGGCGGCCACGCCGACCCCGCGCAGGGCCAGGTCCTGGGCGGTCTCCCCGAGCTTCTTCGGGTCGATCGCGCCGAGCACCTCGGCGACCTTGGCGGTGACCGCCTCCTGCGCCTCCTTGGCCTTGTCCTGCACGGCCTTCGGGTCGGTGTTGCGTACGGCATCGATGCGCGCCGGGGCCTCGGCACGCAGCTGCTCGATGAGCCCGGGCACCTTCTTGGCCTGCTGCACCGCGAGGTCGGCGGTGCCGGCGGCGAAGTAGAGCGGGGTCGGGTCGGTGAGGGTCTTCTTCAGGTCATCGGCGATGGCCATGTGCTTGGTCCTCCCGGATCACAGTTCAGTTCGTAGCCGTAGGGGGCATCGCGTCGCCGACGCCGGCCGGATCAGCCGGGTCGACGGGGTCGGACGGGGCGGCCGGGTCGGCCTCGAGCGCGTTCTCCTTGCGGAACGACTCGTAGATCTGGAGCAGCACCTGCTTCTGCCGCTCGTTGATGGACGGGTCGGCGAGGATCGCGGCCCGCGTCTCCACCTCGTCCCGATCCCGCTCGTCCAGGATCCCGGCCTGCACGTACAGCGTCTCCGCGGAGATCCGCAGCGCCTTGGCCAGCTGCTGCAGGATGTCCGCGCTCGGCTTGCGCAGGCCGCGCTCGATCTGACTCAGGTACGGATTCGACACCCCCGCCGCGTCGGCAAGTTGCCGCAGCGAAAGTTGAGCCTGCCTGCGCTGCTCGCGCAGGTACGCGCCGAGATTTCCGACGTTGAGCGATGCCATGCCCCCGATCCTGCCCGATGCTGCTAACTATTGCAAGCAGTTGCTTGCAACATCACGCACGAGCAGATCCGACCGCGCGCCAGAAGGGGTTGCCTTGTTTCATCGCGCCCCTAGCGGTTACGTTGCGTGAAATTGCGTACGCTGCGTAACCGTAAGGAGTGCCCGAATCGCCCGGCAAGGGCGCACGGCAGCCTTAGGGGGGCGTGACGGGCTCAAGGGGGCGTGACGGGGGCGCGCACCGCGCCCTTCCCTCACGCAGCGGGCGCGCGGGCGATGATCACCGTCGCGTCGTACTCGTCCGAGGTGACCTCGCGGACCCCCAGGCCCGCCGCCGACAGGGCCGAGGCCGTCACCGGGGACTGGCGGGCGCTCGTCTCGATCAGCAGGTGGCCGCCCGGCGCGAGCCACGCGAGGGCGCCCGCAGCGATGCGCCGGTGCAGGTCGAGGCCGTCCGCGCCGCCGTCGAGGGAGATCAGCGGCTCGTGGTCGCGGGCCTCCGGCGGCAGCAGGGCGATCTCGGACGTCGGCACGTACGGGGCGTTGACCACCAGTACCTCGACCCGGCTCCGCAGGGCCTCGGGGAGCGGGTCGTACAGGTCTCCCTCCCACACCGCGCCCCCGTACGGCGCCACATTGCGCCGCGCGTAGGCCAGCGCTCCGGGGTCGACGTCCGCCGCGTGCAGCTCCACGCCCCCGGCGCCCGGCAGCGAGGCCGCCACCAGCGCGCCCAGCGCGCCGACCCCGCAGCACAGGTCCAGCACCACCGCGCCGGGCCGGGCCAGCGCCACCGCCTCCCGCACCAGGAACTCGGTGCGCCGGCGCGGCACGAAGGCCCCCGCCCCCACCTCCACGCGCAGCCCCATGAACTCGGCCCAGCCCACCACGTGTTCCAGCGGTTCACCCCGCACCCGGCGGGCCAGCAGCTCCGCCAGGTGCCGCTCGTCGCTGGCGGCGGCCTTCAGCAGGTCCGCCTCCTCCTCCGCGAAGACGCAGCCGGCCGCGCGGAGGTGTTCCACAAGTGACTTCAAATACCTCAGTCCTCAGTTCTCGGTCTCAGTTCTCCAAGACCGTCACATCGATGCGGTCCAGCCTCGCCGGATCCGCCAGGATGTCGATCGCGACGATACGGCCGCCGCTCACCGTGAAGCCCATCACCGCAACCGCCTTGCCGCCCGGCGGAATCGTGACGACGCCCGGCGCCCCGTTGACCAGCGCGGCCCGCGCGTACGGCGCCATCCGGGCGAAGGTGAGCGCCTGCCGGGCCACCGCCCACGCACCCAGCGCCGTCTCCTCCAGATCCACCCGCAGCACCACGTCCGGGTCCAGCACCGCGATCAGGCCCTCGAAGTCGCCGCCGCGCGAGGCCGCCATGAAGGCCCCGACCACCTCGCGCTGGCGCCGCAGGTCGCGGTCCGGCGCCGGCGCGCCGCCCTGCACCCGGCGCCGCGCCCGGCTCGCCAACTGCCGCGCCGCCGCGGGCGTACGCTCCACGATCGGCGCGATCTCGTCGAACGGCACCCCGAACATGTCGTGCAGCACGAAGGCCAACCGCTCCGCCGGCGCCAGCTGTTCCAGTACGACGAGCAGCGCGAGCCCCACCGAGTCCGCGAGCAGCACCTCCTGCTCCGGGTCGAGCCCCTCCGGGCCGCTCAGCACCGGCTCCGGACCGCTGAACACCGGGCCGTCCAGGGACTCCTCGCGACGCGCCTTGCGGGTGCGCAGCTGGTCGAGGCAGACCCGGGCGACGACGGTGGTCAGCCATCCGCCCAGGTTCTCCACCTCGTCGGTGTCCGAGCGGTCGAGCCTGAACCAGGCCTCCTGCACGGCGTCCTCCGCCTCGCTGAGCGAGCCGAGCATCCGGTAGGCCACCGCCCGCAGGTGCCCGCGCTTCTCCTCGAAGCGCGCCGCCAGGTACGCGATGTCCGCAGACCGGGTCTCCGCCGTGCCGTTCATCCCGTGCTCCCTCGTCCGTGCCGCCGGTGCCGTCCGTGCAGTCGCTCCGTAGACCTGACGGTCGGCGGCCCGCCCGTGTGACGGGATCGGCGGATCAGAAGATGTCCGGGCACCAGGGCCTGCGGGCCGTGCGGAAGACCGTGTCCGCGAGCGCGACCGCCCCCGGCCGCTCCTCGTCGATGCGGCCGAGCGCGGCGAGCCGCAGCGCGGACTCCTCGCCGAGGTAGAGGGAACCGAGCGCGGCCACGTCCAGGCGCAGGTCGGCGGGGTCCCCGGTGACCTCGCACTCCCCCGTCGCGGCGTCCAGCCGGTAGCGGCCGCCGGCCAGCCCGGCGGGGTCCGTCACCTCCAGGACGAGGATCCCGGGGCAGGCGTACGTCCTGGCGCTCAGCGCGCGGACGACGTCCAGCAGCCGCACCCACAGGAAGTCCGAGACCGTCACGACCCTCGCGGCGCGCGGGTCGGGCAGCAGCTGTGCGACGAGGTCGTCAGGGGCGCGGTAGCCGGTACGGACCGTCTGCACCCAGTCGATGGAGCACAGGAAGTGCCACAGGGCCCGCTCCGCGGCCGGGGACAGCGCCAGCAGCCCCCTGACCTGGAGGGTGTTCTGCGGGGTCTTCGCTTCGGTCCACCGGTCGTCCAAGGTGTAGGCGGCCAGGCCCTCCACCTCGCCCGCCGCCGTCCGGTACACGGCGTGGAACTTCTCCTTGTACGGGCGGTGCGACAGCTCCTCCAGCCCGGTCGTCAGGTTCCACCAGCGCTCGTCGCGGTCGATGAAGCCGTGGGTGACCGCCCGCAGCCGCTCGTGCAGCCCCGGGCCCACCCGCCGCACCTCGGCCGCGTCCACGAGGTCGATCCGGGCGCCGTCGGCGGGCGCGGACCAGCGCCGGTCGAGTCCGCCGCGCGGTACGTCGATCTCCCATTCCGTGACGGAGGCCGCGGGCCCGTACCCGTACCGCCCGTAGATCGGGTACTCGGCGGCGACCAGGGTGCTCAGGACCTCGCCGCGCGCCTTCGCGGCGGCCAGTTCGGCGGCCATCATCCGGGTGAGCAGGCCTTGGCGGCGGTGCGTGGGCGTCACGGTGACGTTGGAGACGGCGCTGGCCGGGACCACCGCCCCGCCCGGCACGGTCAGTTGCTGGGCGAAGGAACGGAAGGACGCGACGCAGCGGCCGGTCGCGGTGTCGAACCCGCCCTGGAGGCGGGCGAGGTCGCTGTACTTGGCCCGATCGGCGACGTCCGGCTCCGTCACCCGGGCCGGGGTCAGGAACCCCGTGTTCAGGGCGTTCAGCCAGTCGGCGAGTTCGGATGCGGCGATCGGCCGGACTTCAGCGGTCATGACCGGCCACGCTAATCCCGCCCGTGCGGCCCCGTCGCCTGATTTTCCCGGCCGCGCCCGTGGGCCTCAGGCCAGCAGATCGTCCACCTGCGCCTCGCCCTCGCGGTAGCGCCGGGTGATCTCCGCGCTGGAGTCGTCCACCGTGCGCTGGAGCTGCTGGCGGCGCCGCGAGACCTGCTGCTCGTACCGCACGAGGCGGCCCATCGCCTCGTACAGCTCCTCGTCCGTGCGCGCCGCGAGGTCCGACAGCTCCACGTCGGACAGCATCTCGGCGACCAGCAGCCGGGACTCCTCGCCCTGTGGGGTCCTGAGGGTGAGGTGCCGGGCGGAGGCACTGCGGCTGGAGGGGGCGTCGGCGAGGATCTCGGAAAGCCGGTCGACCACCGGCGTCTCGGGGTCCGTACGCCGCGCGAGTTCGGCGCGCAGGATGTCGATGCGGCCCTGGAGCAGTCGGCGTACGTAACTCACGTCGGCCTCGTCGCGCTGCGCGTCGCGGCGCAGCGTGCGCAGCTCCGGCAGTTCGAGCGCGGTGGCCGGCGTCGCCGGTGCGTGCGGGTCGCCGGTGCGCTGCACGGGCGGCCGCAGGGCTCCCGTGACGTCGGAAGCGGGTACAGGTACGGAGGTACCAGAGATATTCATGTGAACGTGTCCGTCCCCTCGACCGGTGCTGGGGGCACCGCCTGCGTGCATCGTGCCACTCTCCGTGGTGCGGATGCAGTCCCGGACCACCCGATCGGCCCCGGACGGGCCAACGGTTGATTCGTTCTGCCTCTGGTTGGCCATCGGATACCTCGTACGGGTGAACGGTGGCGCGCGGCTACGCGAACCGGGCCGAACGCGCCCGGAAGCAAGGCCGGTTGCAGGTGCTCACCGTCCCCCTGGCCGGGGTGGAGCGGCGCGTTGAGACCGCGTCGGCCAAGCCCATACCGGCCGACCTCGCTAGGGACGGTGCACGCCTGGTACACAGGTGGTATGCGAGCAGTGGTGCAGAGGGTGGACGGCGCGAGTGTCGTCGTGGCCGGTGAGACCGTGGGCGAGATCGTCGGCGAGGGGTTGTGCGTGCTGGTGGGGGTGACCCACGACGACACCCCGGAGAAGGCGGCGCAGCTGGCGCGCAAGCTGTGGTCCGTGCGGATCCTGGAGGCGGAGAAGTCCTGCAGCGACGTGGACGCGCCGCTGCTGGTGATCTCCCAGTTCACGCTCTACGGAGACGCCCGCAAGGGCCGCCGGCCCACGTGGAACGCGGCGGCGCCCGGCGAGGTGGCCGAGCCGCTGGTCGACGAGGTCGTGGCGCAACTGCGGGCGCTGGGCGCGAGGGTGGAGACGGGCCGGTTCGGCGCGGACATGCGGGTCTCGCTCACCAACAACGGCCCGTTCTCCCTCGTCATCGACATCTGAGGCATCCGACGCCGGCTACGGCGCGACGACGACCTCCTGCGCGGCGGCCGTCTTGCCGACCAGCAGCGGCGCGTCCACCGGAACGTTCCTCTTGACCAGCGCGAGGGCGATCGGGCCCAGCTCGTGGTGGCGGACCGCGGTGGTCACGAAGCCCAGCTGGCGGCCCTCCTCCCCGTCGGCGGCGAGGCGTACGGGCGCGCCGTGCGCCGGGAGCAGCACCTCGGAGCCGTCCAGGTGCAGGAAGACCAGGCGGCGCGGGGGCTTCCCCAGGTTGTGGACGCGGGCGACCGTCTCCTGGCCGCGGTAGCAGCCCTTCTGCAGGTGCACGGCGGTGCCGATCCAGCCGAGCTCGTGAGGGATGGTGCGGTGGTCGGTCTCGGCGCCGAGCCGCGGCCGGTGCGACTCGACGCGCAGCGCCTCGTACGCGAGCAGGCCGGCGGCCGGGCCGTGCGTGGCGGCGAAGGCCTCCAGCTCGGCGCGGGGCAGGAACACGTCGCGGCCGTGCGGGGTCTCCCGTACGGCGTGCTCCTCGGCGACTTCGGCGATGGAGCCGGCGGGCAGGTGCACGACGGCGAAATCGGCGGTGCGGTCGGCGACTTCGACGCGGTAGAAGAACTTCATCGCCTCCAGGTAGGCGATCAGCGCCTCCTGGGTGCCGGGCTCGACGTGCGCCCACACCGTCTCGCCGTCGTCCACGAGGTACAGCGCGTGCTCGATGTGGCCGTTGGCGGAGAGGATCAGCGCCTCGGTCGCCTGCCCGGCCGGCAGCTCGGTGAGGTGCTGGGTGAGCAGCAGGTGCAGCCAGCTCAGCCGCTCCGGTCCGGAGACGGTGACGACGCCGCGGTGGGAGAGGTCGACGAAGCCGCGGCCGTCGGCGAGGGCGCGCTGTTCTCCGTACAGCTCTCCGTAGTGGGCGGCGACGCCCTCATCGCGGCCTTCGGCCTGCACGGCGCCGGGGAGATGGAGCAAAGGGCTGGTCATGAAACCAAGCCTACGACCCTATGGCGCGTGGCCGTCACGGTGTTTGGCGGCGCACTTCTTGCAGAGTCCGAAGATGGCGAAGTGCTTCATGTCGGTCTCGAAGCCGAAGGTCGCGCGGAGCTTGGCGGTGAACTCGGAGGCGATGTCCACATCGGCCTCGATGACGTCCGCGCATTCGCGGCACACCAGGTGGATGTGGTGGTGCCGGTCGGCGAGGTGGTAGGTGGGCGCGCCGTGGCCGAGGTGGGCGTGCGAGACGAGCTTCAGCTCCTCCAGCAGCTCCAGCGTGCGGTAGACGGTGGAGATGTTGACCCCGGAGGCGGTCTTGCGCACTTCGGCGAGGATCTCGTCCGGGCTGGCGTGCTCCAGGGCATCGACCGCTTCCAGCACGAGCTGGCGCTGCGGGGTCAGGCGGTATCCGCGCCGGCGCAGGTCGGTCTTCCAGTCGGCGCTCTCACTGGTCTCGCGTGCATCGGTGCTCTCGGCGCTCACCACTCGGCCAGTGTAAGCGCGGGAAGGGGACCGCGGGCTGCCCGGCGGTCCCCTTCTCGCACTCCGGTCAGTGGAAGAAGGCGATGCCGTCGTCCGGCATGTCGGGGAGGTTGCGCGCCATCTCGGCGACCTCCTCGGGGCTGACGACCTTCTTGAGCTGGGCCGACATGTACGGGCGCAGCTCGACGTCCGGGGTGGCCTTCTCGCCGACCCACATGAGGTCGCTCTTGACGTAGCCGTAGAGCCGCTTGCCGCCGCTGTACGGGCCGGAGGCCGCGGTGCGGGCGACCGCGTCGGTGACCAGGTCGATCTGGGGCTTCTGGTCGGCGAGCTCGCCGTACCAGACCTCGACGACGCCCTGGTCACGGACCATGACGATCTCGACCTTGCGGTCCTTGTCGATGCGCCAGTAGCCCGACTCGGACTCCAGCGGACGCACCTGCTTGCCCTCGGCGTCGAGGACCCAGGTGTGGGAGGTGTACTCCAGGAAGTCCCGGCCGTCGTGGCTGAAGACGACCTCCTGGCCGAAGTTGCACTTCTCCTCGCCCGGGAAGTCGAAGACGCCTGCGCCTTCCCAGGTGCCGAGGAGGAAGGCGAGGGGGACGAGGCCCGGGTTCAGGTCGGACGGGATCTGGATCATGGATGTCTGCTCAGGCGATCTGTGGGAGGGGTTCCGGTATCCGGGGCCAGGCGGTCAGCGCTGGCCCTGGTACAGCTTCTTCACGGCCAGACCGGTGAAGGCGAGGACGCCGACGCAGACCAGGACCAGCAGGGAGGTGAAGACTGCCTCAAGCACGGTGTGCTCCTCGGAGGTTTCGTTCGGGGGTACGGGCCGGTCCCCAAGCCTACTGGCCTGGGGACCGGTGCACTCTGTGAGGTGGGCCGTACAGCGGCGCCGGGCCGCCGCCGTCAGCGCAGCAGCTGGTCCTGGAGGATCACCGTCTGGTGGAACGGGACGGCCGCCACCTCGCCCTTGCGGGTCTGGAAGACCACGGTCTGGAGGTCGCCGGACTGGACGCATCCGACCTTGACCTGCTCGTCGCCGAACGGGGCGGCCTCCGAATAGAGGGACACCTCGCGCAGGTCGGGAGCGGACTGGGTGCGCTTGGCCCTGCTCCAGGCGGGGTCGGGCTCGATCCGGTTGACGCCGCTCACCTTCATCTTCAGGCCGCAGCCCTCGAAGGCGTCCGCGAAGCCGGAGGAGTGGAAGCGCAGCACGTAGATCCGGGTGCGGGTGCCGTCCGGCATGACCCAGCCGCGGGCCGCGATCTGGCGCAGGCCGTCGTCGACGAAGCTCTGCTTGATCTCCTGGCGCGCGCCGGGGTCGTACTCCTCCAGGAAGGTGTCCTGGGACACCATCTGGTCCTTCTCCAGCTTCAGCGCGGGGTCCTGGGCGGATCCCTGCGGGGCCGGCAGGAGCAGCTCGCCGAGGGTGGCGTAGTGGACGCCTTCCTTGTTGTCCTCGGCGAAGGGCTGCGCGGCGCCGGGAGCCAGGGTGGGCTTGGCCAGCGCAGGGAAGACCCAGCGGCCGTCGTCCTCGGTGTGCAGGCCGGGGATGTCGGTGCGCTCGGGCTGGGTGATCCCGTACGCGACGCCCGTGCCGACGGCGCCGAAGGCGAGGACCGCGGCGGTCCAGCGCAGGGCGGCGAACAGCTTGCGGCGGTCCTTGGGCACCTTCGGCGCCTCGGGGGCCTCCGGGGCCTCCGGGGCCTCCGGGGTCGCCTGCGTCTCGGGGACCGCGGGGGCCGCGGGGGCCGCGGGGGCCGCGGGGGCCGCGGGGGTCTCGGGCTCCTGGGGAGCCGTCGCCTCGGTCACGGTCTCGGGGGCGGTGTTCTGCTCGGTCACACGGACTCCCCGGGGGACTTCAGGTGGGTCAGCTGGTTCTTGAAGAACTGCGTGGCATCGGCGGTGGAGAAGGGCTTCGGCCCGTAGGCGCGGAAGTTGACCATCACGTCACCCTCGACCGCCACGCAGTCGAGCGAGTCGATCGTCTCCTTGTCCTTCTCGCCGAGCCCCATCACGGAGCACTTCGCGTCGGGGAAACCGTCGACCTTGGGCGCGTCGCGGCCCTCGCCCATGAACTCGATGAGCTTCTTGGTGACCTCGGCGAACTTGCCCAGGGACTGCGGGTCGGCCTGCATGATGCGGACCTCCAGCACCATCTGGCCGCCGCCCTTGGTGTAGCTGCGTCCGGCCAGCCCCTTGAGCTTCAGCTCGGCCAGGGCCTCGTCGCGCTGCTTGCGCTCGGTGCTGGACAGGCCCTTGCGGGCGTCCTTGAAGCCCTCGACCGCGCTCTCGCCGGAGACGACGAAGTTGTTTCCGTCGTCCGCGAGGTCCGGGCCCAGGGTGAAGGTGGTCGGTACCGGCAGCAGCTTGCCCGACAGCTCGTTCGCCGGCACGGCGGCCGGCTTCTCGGGCTGCGCGGCGTGCCCGCCCGCGGCGGTCCAGTAGCGGGTCGGCGAGGTGCGGTCCGCGTCCGCGATGGCGGCGGACGCGGCGACGGCGCCGCCCACGAGGACGGCCACGGCCACGCCGGCGGCGATGACGGCGATCTTCTTACGGTTCACCGTGCGCGCGGGCTTCACCGGCGCGGCCTCGGCGACCGGCGCCGGGGTCTCGGTGGCGACCTCGGTGACGGTCTCGGTGACGGTCTCGGCGACCGGTGCCGGAGCCTCGGCGACGGCCTCCGGAACGGCCTCGACCGGGGTGTTCTCGTTCTGCGGCTCGGTCACAGTCGCTCCAGCTGTCGCTTGGCCAGGTCGATGACATCGCTCTCCGCGATCTTGCCGCGGTTGTTGAAGTAGCCGATGTCCAGGACGATGTCGCCGCGGCGGGCGATGGCCCGGGCCCCGCGGATCGGGTAGTACCCCGGCTTCTCGTGCGCCTCGGCGTCCACCCACACGTGGCCGAGGTCGCCGGCGAGGCCGGGGATCTCCACGCCGGAGTTGCCCGCGTACTTCACCTGGGGCATGTACCGCGACTGTTCCTTCTCGTAATCGTCCGCGCCGGAGCGGTCGTTGAACTGCAGCAGCCGGACCTCGACGAACACGCGGTCGTCCTCGGACCAGACCGTGGACGCGACCCGGCGGACGTTGTCGCTCAGGATGCCGGGCAGCCCGTGTTCCGGGTTCTCGAAGAACTCCGCGGCGAAGAAGTCCAGCGATTCGTAGCCGCTGCCCTCGACCTTGGCCCCGCCCGGGGCCTCGATCAGCAGCTTGGCCAGGTCGTCGTCGGTCTTGTGCCAGCGGTTGGCGTTGATCGTCTTGTTCGTCGTTGCACCGTCCGGCGCGAGCGCCTTCGGGGTGACCACCTTGGCCTGGGCCAGCGGCGCGAGCGGCGTGGGTTCGCGGTTGAACTGGATCGCGTAACCGGTGACCGTCCCGGCGAGGACGCCGAGGACGACGGCGCTCGCGATCAGGAAGGTCGTACGCCCGCGGCGGCGCAGCCGGGCCGGAGCAACGGAATTTACGGCCGGAAATTCCGGACTGTCTGATTCCGGTACGTTCTCCGTCTCTTTCCGCTGCTCAGAGATGGTCTGTTCGTGTTCCAAAAGAGTCCCCCCACAGGACTGGTGGCGCGGGCCAATTACCCGTGCACACACATGACAGCTTGCTGTGGAGAGATGTTGTACGCACTCTTATTACAATTTTATATCGGCGGGTTTCACTCCTCGTGGCGCCGCTTTCCGTCGAGTTCGTCCCACCACTCGTCGGACTTCGGATCGCCCGAGGGGTCGTCCCACCAGCGGTCGTCCGGACCCCGGCGGTTCGCGACCATCGCGGCCACCGGCGGGATGACCATCGCCACCACGCACAGGGCGACGGCGGCCTCGACCGACCACAGGCGCACGAAGGACCAGGCGGAGACGAAGAGGAACAGGCATCCGCCCATCAGCAGGAAGTAGGCGCGGCGCCGCCGGGCGTACATGTCTCCAGCGTAGGGCCGGCGCCTGCGAAAACAAGTTCGGCGAGCGAGCACGGACGGCACGAGCACGGACGGCACGACCGCGGACGGCACGAAGGGCCGCACCCCGTTCCAGTGGCGTCCAACCCCCTGGGGTGCGGCCCTCCGGCCGGTTCAGCTGACGATCACACCGCGATGGCCACGTCCGTCACGCCGCCGGCGTCGGCGACGACCACGGCGCGGTCGGCCTGGCGGCCGCCGGGGACGAGCGCCCGCAGCGTCCAGGTGCCGGTCGCCGCGTAGAAGCGGAACTGGCCGGTCGCCGAGGTCGGGACCTCGGCGGTGAACTCGCCGGTCGAGTCCAGCAGGCGGACGTAGCCGCTCACTCCCTCGCCGTCCTTGGTGACCTGGCCCTGGATGGCGGTCTCACCGGGCTTGAGCGTCGCGAGGTCGGGCCCGCCGATCTGTGCTCCACACATGTTCTCTGTCCTGTCCTAGAGAGGTCGTACTACTGGGCGTCGCGTGCCCGGGACTACTTGTTGGCGCCCAGCTCGATCGGCACGCCGACCAGCGAGCCGTACTCGGTCCAGGAGCCGTCGTAGTTCTTGACGTTCTCCTGGCCCAGGAGCTCGTGCAGCACGAACCAGGTCAGCGCGGAGCGCTCACCGATGCGGCAGTAGGCGATGGTGTCCTTCGCCAGGTCGACCTGCTCGGCCTGGTAGAGGGCGGTCAGCTCTTCGTCCGACTTGAAGGTGCCGTCGTCGTTGGCGTTCTTCGACCACGGGATGTTGCGGGCGCTCGGCACGTGGCCGGGACGCTGCGACTGCTCCTGCGGGAGGTGCGCCGGGGCGAGCAGCTTGCCGGAGAACTCGTCGGGCGAGCGGACGTCGACCAGGTTCAGCGAGCCGATCGCGGCCACGACGTCGTCGCGGAAGGCGCGGATCGAGGCGTCCTGGGCCTTGGCCTTGTACGCGGTGGCCGGGCGGGCCGGAACCTCGGTGCCGTCGACCAGGTCGCGGGAGTCGAGCTCCCACTTCTTGCGGCCGCCGTCGAGCAGGCGGACGTCCTGGTGGCCGTACAGCTTGAAGTACCAGTAGGCGTAGGACGCGAACCAGTTGTTGTTGCCGCCGTAGAGGACGACGGTGTCGTCGTTGGAGATGCCCTTGGCGGAGAGGAGCTTCTCGAAGCCCTCCTGGTCCACGAAGTCGCGGCGGACCGGGTCCTGGAGGTCGCTCTTCCAGTCGATCCGGACGGCGTTGGTGATGTGGTTCTTGTCGTAGGCGGACGTGTCCTCGTCCACCTCGACGATGACGACGTTGGCGTCGTTCAGGTGGGCCTCGACCCAGTCGGCGTCTACGAGGACGTCGCTGCGGCTCATGGTGTTCTCCTCCGGGGCAGTGTGCGGCGGGGCTGTGCTGGTGGTGCTGGGGGCGTGCTTCCGGGTGCGCTCGAGATCCTGAACGGGGAGCCGTCAGGGGGCAGGAGGCAAGTGGGGTCACACGGGAAGGCAGAAGGCCGTCGTCCGGCCATGGAGCGGGATGCGCTCACACGTCACATGGATCGACAGAGCATGGCGGCGACGCGACACAGGTCTACTGCCCGTCGCTTCGTGAGGTCCGCCTGCTGATGCTTCATAGCCATGGATCGTAGGGACGAATCGGCTGCCCTGTCACCGTCGTGTCATATTTCGAGACAGGATCGTCCGTATGTTGGGATGCGATCACCCCGAACGGGCCGCCGCACCGCCTCGGGGGCCCTCGGCGCGGTCCGTCCATCTGCGGATCGGACCACAGCGTCTCACTATCCGGTAAGCGCCACGTTCGAACCGCCCAGCGACAGGTGCACACCGGCCTCGTCCGAGGTCAGCGCGGTCAGCTGGAGCCCGGACGGCAGACCGCCGTCGAGCCGGCGGTCGGAGTCGGTCTTCTTGCGGATCGCGGTCTCGATCCCGGGGATCCCCTCGCCCGGCACCTCGTCGGCCCGCAGCCGGACGGTCCTGGAGCCCTGCCCGTCCTTGGCGTCGACGAGGGAGACGGTCGACACCACGCTGCGGGTGAAGGTCCTGCCCAGCAGCTCCACCGACGCGGTGACCTTCACCTTGCCCGGCGCCCCGCCGTAGCTCAGGGTCACACCGGGCTGCGCGCCCGTGGTCAGGTCGGCGTACGTGACGAGGGCCGAACCGGCCGCGCGCCGGGCGGTGCCGCCGCTGTAGTCGCCGTTCAGCTCGACCCCGTGGAAGTCGGCGCGCAGCTGGGTGAGGCGGGTCTTGCGGCCGTCCGCGCTCACCTCGACGCCGTCCAGCTTCAGGTCGACCCGGTCGAGGTCGTGGCTGAGCGCCTGCGTCAGGAAGGGGAAGCCGTGGATGTCCACGCCCACTCCCCCGACGCCGGGCTGGCGGGCCTGGATCCGGTCGGCCAGCCGGTTCTCGGCATAGCCGACGGCCCAGCGGTCCGCCCCCACGAACAAGGCCCCGAGGACCACTGCGACGATCACGACAACGCGCAGGAAACGCACGCGTCCACCCCCCATGAAGATTGGTACGTACGTACTAGTTGACCATCCTCGCCGTCGGAAGCCGGTGAAGGGGCCGTGCGCCCGCCCCCTCGGCCCACCGCCTCAGCCCACCACCCGCCCCAGCAGGTAGACGGCGGGAGCGGCCACCGCCAGCGGCAGCGCGACACCGGCCGTCATGTGCACGAACTTCGACGGATAGTCGTACGCCGCCACCCGCAGCCCGATCAGCGCGCACGCCCCGGCCACCAGGCCCAGCAGCGCCCCGCCGGCGCCGACCGAGGTCAGCCCGCCGACCGCGACGCCCGCGCCCGCGGCCGCGGCCAGCGAGACGCCGACCGAGGGTCCGGTGGGCAGGGGCAGCGCGCGGGCGAAGACGGCGACCGCGACGGCGGCCGCCCCGACGGTCACCCAGGCGGTGTCGGCGGCCAGGTATCCGGCGCAGACGATGGCCAGTGCGGCGGAGGCCACCGAGGCCATGAGCCCGTACATCCGCTCGTCCGGCTCGGCCCGGCTGCGCAGCTGGAGCACGAGGGTGAGCAGCACCCAGGCGCCCAGGGTGCCGACGATCGCGCCGGGGCCGTACGCGCGGTCCACGGCGAGCACCGCCGCATCCGCGGCGAGGGCTCCGGCGAAGGCGAGGGCGATGCCCTGGCGGGCCGGCCACATGCCGTTGAGGCGGAACCAGCCGGCCGCGGTGAGCCCCTGGAGGGTGATCAGCGGCACGAGCAGCGCGAGCTGCCCGAAGGCCGCGGCCGCGGCGATCAGCAGCCCGAGGGCGGCGGTCAGTATGGCCGGCTGCGGGCCGGGGTCGATGATCGGCGACCGGCCCTCGGCGCGGGCCTGGGCGGGGTCGACGGCGCGCAGCGTGTTGCCGGCGAGCGTGGGCGGGGAGTACGCGGGCTCCTCGCCGGCGCCCTCCGCCGCTGCCGCTGCCGCTGCCGCTGCCTCCGGCGGCTCGGCCGCGACGGGGGTGGCCGGGGCGGCCGTCTGGGGCGGGAGGTAGGCGGTGGCCCAGTCCTGGGCGGGGGCCGGTGCGGGCGCGGGAGCCTCCTCGCGGAACCAGCCGTCGGGGGCGGCCGTCTGCTGGTACTGCTGCGGCTGCGGCGGCTGCTCCACGTACGGCTCCGCCGGGCCCGGGTACGGCGGCAGGTACGCGGTCTCGCCCCACTCCTGCACCGGTGCGGGGGCGGGGGCCTCCTCGCGGAACCAGCCGTCGGGGGCCGCGGTCTGCTGGTACTGCTGCGGCTCCGCCGGGCCCGGGTACGGCGGCAGGTACGCGGTCTCGCCCCACCCCTGCACCGGAGCGGGGGCCTGGGCCGGGGCCTGCTGGGCCTCGTCGCGGAACCAGCCCTCGGGAGCCGCGGGCTGGTGGGCGGTGTCCCAGGTCTCGGACTGCCAGGTCTGGGTCCCGTACGGATCCTGCTGTTGCTGTTGTTGCTGCTGCTGGTAGTACTGCTGCTGCTGCTGCTGCTGTTCCTCGGGAGTACTCATCGGACCGCGCTCACCCGCCCGCGAACGGCGGGAGCACCTCGACGGTGCCCCCCTCGGTCAGCTCGACGGATTCGTGCGCCCGCTTGCCCACGGGCTCTTCGTTCACGAGGAAGGAGCAGCGCAGCAGGACCCGGGTGAGCTCCCCGGGGTGGCGTTCCCGCACGCCGTCGAGCGCCTCGGCCAGTGTCCGCGCCGAGTACGGCTCCTCCGCCGTCTTGGCCGCGGCCTTGGCCGCCGCCCAGTAGCGGATGGTTCCGGTTGCCACTGCAGCTCCTATCGTCGTGTCCACGTCGGCCTCCATGATGAACCCTCGGACCCGCGGGCCCCGCGTGACTCCGCGCGCCCCTTATGCGCCCGGGCGGCTCCTCCGGGGTCCACCGAACCGGTGAAACCGGGGCATACGCTGGTCACAGGGGTGGTGCGAACCACAGAAGAGCCGCCCGCCGATACCTCGGCCCCGCGGGCACGGGTGGGCTATTCTGCTGGCGAGAGGATCCGGGCAATGTTGCCCCCGGGTCCTTTTGTGCTTTCAGCACGTTGAACGAACCGAGAACAGTGGTATCCATCCGGACCTCAGGGCGCGGGGACCGGGCGGACACCAGGCAAGCCGTACGAAGCAGTGCCGCGAAAGTCCTCGACGGGACCGAGGAGGAACCGACGTGATGGACATGCGAACCGTGCAGAACGACCCGACCCGGGCAGGTGTCGGGTCATGAGCTCTCTCCTGCTGCTGACCAATGCCCTGCAGCCGTCCACCGAGGTGCTGCCCGCCCTCGGCCTGCTGCTGCACAGCGTCCGGGTGGCGCCCGCCGAGGGCCCCGCCCTCGTGGACACCCCCGGCGCGGACGTGATCCTCGTGGACGGCCGCCGCGACCTGCCGCAGGTGCGGTCGCTGTGCCAGCTGCTCCGCTCCACCGGGCCGGGATGTCCGCTGATCCTCGTCGTGACCGAGGGCGGCCTCGCGGCCGTCACCGCCGACTGGGGCATCGACGACGTCCTCCTCGACACCGCCGGCCCGGCCGAGGTCGAGGCGCGGCTGCGGCTGGCCACCGGCCGCCAGCAGCTCGGTTCGGACGACTCCCCGATGGAGATCCGCAACGGCGACCTCTCGGTGGACGAGGCCACGTACTCGGCCAAGCTCAAGGGGCGGGTCCTGGACCTCACCTTCAAGGAGTTCGAGCTGCTCAAGTACCTCGCGCAGCACCCGGGCCGGGTCTTCACCCGCGCCCAGCTGCTCCAGGAGGTCTGGGGCTACGACTACTTCGGCGGCACCCGCACGGTGGACGTCCACGTACGGCGGCTGCGCGCCAAGCTCGGCCCCGAGCACGAGTCCCTGATCGGTACGGTCCGCAACGTCGGCTACCGCTTCGTCACCCCGGAGAAGGTCGAGCGGGCCGCCGCGGAGGCTGCGGCGCAGGCCGCGGCCAAGGCGGCCGCCTCCGCGGCGGCGCAGGCGGCGGCCGCCACCCGGATGGCGGAACCGCCTGTGGGAATCCCCTCTTCCGGGCGCCCTGCCCAGAGGTAGGTCACCCCGCGTAGACTGCCGCGCGTGGCCAAGGTGACGCGGGATGACGTGGCACGACTGGCGGGTACCTCTACCGCCGTCGTGAGCTACGTCATCAACAACGGACCCCGGCCGGTTGCCCCGGCCACGCGCGAGCGTGTCCTCGCCGCGATCAAGGAGCTGGGCTACCGCCCGGACCGGGTCGCACAGGCGATGGCGTCACGGCGCACCGACCTCATAGGCATGATCGTCCCGGATGCCCGTCAGCCGTTCTTCGCGGAGATGGCGCACGCGGTCGAACAGGCCGCGGCCGAGCGCGGGAAGATGGTGCTCGTCGGGAACTCCGACTACCGCGACGAGCGCGAGGTCCACTACCTGCGGGCCTTCCTCGGCATGCGGGTCTCGGGCCTGATCCTGGTCAGCCAGGGCATGAGCGAGCGGGCCGCGTCCGAGATCGAGGCGTGGGACGCGCGGGTCGTGCTGCTGCACGAGCGCCCCGAAGCCATCGATGACGTGGCCGTCGTCACCGACGACATCGGCGGCGCCCAGCTCGCCACCCGCCACCTGCTGGAGCACGGGCACGAGTACGTCGCCTGCCTGGGCGGGGTCGAGACGACCCCGGAGGTCGGCGACCCGGTGGCCGACCACGTCGAGGGCTGGCGCCGGGCCATGCTGGAATCCGGCCGGTCGGTCGAGGGCCGGCTCTTCCAGGCCCCGTACAACCGCTACGACGCGTACCGGGTGGCCCTGGAGGTCCTCTCGGGCCCGGACCGCCCGCCGGCCATCTTCTGCGCGACGGACGACCAGGCGATCGGCCTGCTGCGGGCCGCGCGCGAGCTGCGCATCGACGTGCCCGGGGAGCTGGCCGTCGCCGGCTTCGACGACGTGAAGGAGGCGGCCCTCACGGACCCGCCCCTCACCACGATCGCCTCGGACCGTCCGGCGATGGCCCGTGCGGCGGTGGACCTCGTCCTGGACGACGGCCTGCGCGTGGCCGGCTCCCGCCGGGAGCGGCTGAAGCAGTTCCCGTCGGCGCTGGTGATCCGCCGCTCCTGCGGCTGCCGCTAGCCTTCGGCGGTTCGGCGGTTCGGCGGTTCGGCGGATCGGCGGATCCACCGCTCGGCGGGCGCGCCCCGCCCGGGCCCGGTCCTTATGTCGGGCATACGCGGTTCTGTCGGGCTTCTCAGGTCAGACTCAGATTGCTCTCATGATCCGCGCGCAGAGTCATAGACATGACCGAGAGCTTCCGCCGCGAAGGCGAGTACCCGCAGGAGTACCTCCCGACTCAGCACTCGCCGTTCGGCGAGGACTGGCAGCGGGGCCACGACCGGCCGGCGCAGGAGGCCGCCGGGGCGTATCCGCCGCCGCCCGCGTACCCGCCCGCCGCACCGGGGTGGCACGAGGCGCACCAGGCCCCGGTCATCCCGGGCGAGACCGTGTCCGCCGGCGCCGGCGGACCCCAGGGGCCGGCCCACGCCGCCACCCCCGCCCCCCGCGCCAAGCGGCCGGTCGCCCTCCTCGCCGCCGTCGCCCTCGCCGCGGCCGTGGTCGGCGGCGCCTCCGCGGCCGCCTTCCAGCAGCTGGTCGGCAACACCACCGGCTCCGCCGCCGGCGTCAACGGCACGAACGTCTCCCAGTCCAGCAACGGCACGGTCTCCGGCGTCGCCGAGAACGTCAGCCCCTCCGTCGTGCGGATCGACACCCGCACCGGCTCCGGCCAGGGCACCGGCTCCGGCATCGTCGTGACCGCCGACGGCGAGATCGTCACCAACAACCACGTCATCGACGGCGCCTCCGAGATCCAGGTGACGATGAGCGACGGCAAGAAGTACGCCGCCAAGGTCGTCGGCACCGACCCGGACAAGGACCTGGCCCTCATCAAGCTCCAGGGTGCGAGCGGCCTCAAGCCCGCCAAGCTCGGCGACTCCGGCAGCCTCAAGGTCGGCGACCAGGTCGTGGCCATCGGCTCCCCCGACCGCCTCACCGGCACCGTCACCAGCGGCATCGTCTCCGCGCTGGACCGCGAGGTGAACGTCCCCAAGTCCGAGCAGCGGCAGACTCCGCAGCGCGGCCAGGGCGGCTGGCCGTTCAGCTACGACGGCCAGCAGTTCAACGGGAACACCGGCTCGGACACCACCTCGTACAAGGCCATCCAGACGGACGCCTCCCTCAACCCCGGCAACTCCGGCGGCGCCCTCGTCAACATGAACGGCGAGATCGTGGGCATGCCCTCCGCGATCTACTCGCCCTCCAGCGACAGTTCCTCCGCCGGCAGCGTCGGCCTCGGCTTCGCCATCCCCGTCAACACCATCAAGGCCGACCTCCCCTCCCTCCGCAAGGGCGGCGCCGCCACCGGATCCGGCAGCTCGAACAGCGGCAACGGCGGCGGCACCGCCGCCGACGGCTTCGGCACCTCCTTCTGACCCGCCCGTGCGACGCTGGGAGGCGCCGCGCACCGACCGAGACCACTGGGGTGGACCGAGATGAATCCCGCCGAAGGCGACCAGCAGCGGATCCTCGTCGTCGACGACGAGCCGGCCGTACGTGAGGCCCTGCGCCGCAGCCTCGCCTTCGAGGGCTACGGCACGCAGACCGCCGTCGACGGGCTCGACGCCCTCGACCAGGCGGGCTCGTACGCTCCCGACCTGATCGTGCTGGACATCCAGATGCCCCGGATGGACGGTCTGACGGCGGCCCGCCGGCTGCGCTCCGCGGGCAGCACCACCCCGATCCTGATGCTCACCGCCCGCGACACCGTCGGCGACCGCGTCACCGGCCTCGACGCGGGCGCCGACGACTACCTCGTCAAGCCGTTCGAGCTGGACGAGCTCTTCGCCCGCGTCCGCGCGCTGCTGCGCCGCAGCTCGTACGCCGCCCCCTCCGGCCTCGCGGACGGCGCCGGCGAGGACGTGCTGACCTTCGGTGACCTGCGGATGGACCTGGCCACCCGCGAGGTCACCCGGGCCGGGCGGCCGGTCGAGCTGACCCGCACCGAGTTCACCCTGCTGGAGATGTTCCTGGCGCACCCGCGGCAGGTGCTGACCCGCGAGCAGATCCTCAAGACCGTCTGGGGCTTCGACTTCGAGCCCAGCTCCAACTCCCTGGACGTGTACGTGATGTACCTGCGCCGCAAGACCGAGGCCGCGCGCGAGCCCCGCCTGGTCCACACCGTGCGCGGGGTGGGCTACGTACTGCGCCAGGGCGAGAGCGGTCCCGAGTGAGCCCCACCGCCAGATTCCGCGCCCTGCCCCTGCGCTCCCGCCTGGCGCTGCTGGTCACCGTGGCGGTGGCCCTCGCCGTGGCCGCCGTCGCGGCGGTGTCCTGGGTCATGGTGCGGGCCCAGCTGAACGACCAGCTCAACCAGTCCCTCAAGGCCACGAACCCGACCGCCCAGGTGCTGCGCACGCTGCGCGAGGGCTGCTCGACCCGCCCCGACCAGCAGGCGCAGCCGGAGATCGCCGGACAGCTGAACGCGACCGTCCAGATCATCGCGGCCGACGGCAGCCACTGCACGGTGAGCGGGCGCACCGATCTGCCCGCCACCCGGACCGACAAGGAAGTCGCCGCGGGAGAACGCGGCAAGGCCCTGTACGACGCGTCGACGACCGGCGGCGTCGAGATGCGCGTCTACACCTTCCCCGCGCAGGCGCAGCCCGGTTCCCCGGTCTTCGCGATCTCCGTCGCCAAGCCGCTCGCCGATGTCACCAAGCCGCTGTCCACCCTCGCCTGGGTGCTCCTGCTCGTCTGCGGCATCGGCGTCGTCGGCGCGGGCGCGGCTGGCCTGTGGGTGGCCCGTACGGGGCTGCGGCCGGTCGACGAACTGACCGGCGCCGTCGAGCACATCGCCCGTACCGAGGACCTCACCGTCCGGATCCCCGACGAGGGCGACGACGAGATCGCCCGCCTGTCGCGGTCCTTCAACTCCATGACGGCCGCGCTCGCCTCCTCCCAGGAGCGGCAGGCGCAGCTGATCGCGGACGCCGGGCACGAGCTGCGCACCCCGCTCACCTCGCTGCGCACCAACGTCGAGCTGCTCGCGCGCAGCGAGGAGACCGGCCGGGCCATCCCGCCCGAGGACCGTCGGGAGCTGCTGGCCTCGGTCAAGGCGCAGATGACGGAGCTGGCCTCGCTGATCGGGGACCTTCAGGAGCTGTCCCGCCCGGACGCCGGGGCCGGGAGCCCGCTCCAGGTGGTGGCCCTGCACGAGATCGCCCGGGCGGCGCTGACCCGCGCCCGGCTGCGCGGTCCGGAGCTGGTCTTCCGCTCCGACCTGGCGCCCTGGTACGTACGGGGCGAGGCGGCGGCCCTGGAGCGGGCGGTGGTCAACGTCCTGGACAACGCGGTGAAGTTCAGCCCGCCCGGCGGCGCCGTCGAGGTGTCGCTGCGGGCGGGCGCGCTGACCGTAAGGGACCACGGCCCGGGCATCCCGGCCGACGACCTCCCGCACGTCTTCGAGCGGTTCTGGCGTTCCCCGTCGGCCCGCGCCCTGCCCGGCAGCGGCCTCGGCCTGTCGATCGTGGCCCGTACGGTGCACCGCGCGGGCGGCAGCGCCGAACTGCGGGCGGCGCGGGACGGCGGCCCGGGCACGGAGGCGGTCCTGCGCATCCCGGGCGCTCCGACGCCGCCGCCGTCCGGGCCGTCAGTTGTGCCGGATCAGTGAGGCGACCAGGCCGGAGCGGGTGTTCGGGAAGTCCATCGGGACGATGCCGAGCCCGGTGCGGCCGGCCAGTTCGCCGCCGTCGACGAAGGCGTGGACCTGGGGGTTCAGCCGGTCGGAGTTCCAGCGGGGCGGCATGTAGGCGGCGGTGCTGACGTAGTTCACGAAGAGCTTGCCGGGCTGCTGGACGGCCTTGCGGAAGTGGTCCTCGATCCGGCCGCGCTTGGCGAAGGGCTCGGTGTTGTAGTCGTCCTGGATGTCGAAGACGTTGCCGTCGCCGTAGCGCAGTCCGGGCAGGCCGCCGTTGTCGGCGAGCAGGACGACCTTCCCGCGGGCCTGGCCGAGACTGGGCAGGGTGTCGGATATCCGGAAGAGCGGGCGCCAGCCGCGGTTGTCGAGGTAGTCGTCGAAGATCGCGCGGAAGGTGGCGTCGCTGTCGCCGGAGTACTCCTGCTTGACGCGCATCAGCACGGTTTCGGAGGGGTGCGCTGCGAGGAAGTTCCAGCAGGCGACGAGGACGTCCCCGAACATCAGGTCCTGGAAGAAGGCCGCGTGGTGGATGGCGAAGGAGCCGCCCGACACCCGGCAGCGGACGTCGAGGAACCGGATGCCGGAGTCGAGCTGCTGGGCGATCGAGGTGTTCTGGCAGGCGACGTAGAGCCCGCCCTTCGTGGCGCCCGTGTCGTGGGTGCCGGGGATCGTCATCCGCTGGAGGGCGGTGGCGTCGCCGATCCCGGCCATCCAGTCCTGCGTGCCGAGGGTCCCGGTGGTGCCGCGGGTCCCGGTGGTGCCGAGCGTGCCGGTCGTACCGAGCGTGCCGAGCGCGCCGCGTGTGCCGGTCGTACCGGCGAAGGCCGGAGCCGCCGCTGCCAGGCCGACGGCGGCGCTCGCCGCCAGCGCCCCCGCCCCGGTCAAGAACGCCCGCCGGTCCAGTCCCATGCCCATGCCCGCCCCTTTGCCGACCCAGTGGTGGGACCGGATTATGGCGTGGACACCTCAGCTTTACCACCGACCGGTAGCGGTCAGTTCTCCAGCAGCTCCGCCATCGCCCGCAGCCCTCGGGCGAGCTCCCGCCCGGTCGGCGCCTGCTCCGGGTCGGTCAGGCACTGCACCATCACCCCGCTCAGCAGCGCGAGGTGCACCGACCCGAGGGACCGTACGTCCTCCTCGCCGACCTCGTCCTCCGGCACCCCGCGCAGTTGCGCGGCCACCATGGGGCGGGAGCGGCGCTGGCTCTCGGCCAGGGTGGCGAGCAGTTCGGGCGAGGACTGCGCGGCGACGAAGGCCTCGACGTTGGCGGTCCAGAGCCAGCGCATGTCGCCGAAGTCCTGGATCTTGCGGTCCCACGTGTCGGCGTACCGCTCCGCGGCGGTGTCGCCCTTCCCCGCGAGGCGGCCGGAGCCCGCGGCCCACTCGTCCATCGCCGCGAACAGCGCCTGGTTGAGGAGGGCCTCGCGAGAGCCGAAGTGGTAGCCGATCGCGGCCATGCTCACCTGCGAGGCCGCGGCGATGTCGCGCACGGTCGTGCGCAAGTACCCCTTCTCCTCCAGGCAGCGGCGCGCCCCGGCCAGCAGGTCCTCACGATTTCCCATGCCCGGATCGTATCCGCGCAGCATTTTGGGCAAGCGCGCTACACGAGCGTATTGCGCACATGCCCAAACCCTGTCAGGCTGATGATGGCCGATCACCGGCCCGCCGACCAGCACACAGGGGAGAGCCACGCCATGCGCCACGAGCTGAAGATCGACGACCGCACCCTGTCCTACCTCGACTTCGGCGGCGCCGGCCGGCCGCTGCTCGCCCTGCACGGCGGCCTCTCCGAAGGCGCGCACTTCACCGGCCTCGCCGCCGCCCTGGGCGACGAGTGGCGGGTCATCGCCCCCGACCAGCGCGGCCACGGCGACTCCGCACTGGCCCCCGACTACAGCCGCGAGGGCTACGTCGGCGACGCCGCCGCCCTCCTGGAACACCTCGGCCCCGGCGGCCCGGTGCCCGTGCTCGGCTTCTCCCTCGGCGGGATCAACGCCTACCACCTGGCCGCCGCCCGTCCCGACCTGGTCTCCGCGCTCGTCAACGTCGACGCCCCCGTGGAGAGCCCGCGCCAGGACGGCCCGTCCTTCTGGGACTTCCTGCGCGACCTCCCGTACACCGCGCCGACCCGCGAGGAGCTCGTCGCCGCCCTCGGCCCGCTCGGCGAGGGGGTCGGGCCGTTCCTGCGCCCGCTGCCCGAGGACACCGGCTGGCGGCTGCCGTTCCACCCGCAGGCCACCCTCGCCACCCTGGCCGAGGGCGACGGCTCCCGCTGGGACGTCTGGCTCGCCAGCCGCTGCCCGGCGCTGCTGATCCACGGCCTGCGCAGCGAGGTGCTCCCGCTGGAGCTGGCCGAGGCGATGGTCTCCCGGCGCCCCGGGACCTCGTACGCCGGGCTCGACACCGAGCACTTCGTGCCCTTCCAGGACCCCGACGGCTTCGAGAAGGCCGTCCGCACCTTCCTGGCCGAACTCCCGTAACGCCGGAGGGGCGGCGGGCCGATGGCCCACCGCCCCTCCGGGCGTGCTGTACGCAGGTGTTACTTGATGACCGTGATCCGGTCCGCCGCCGGCGGGGCGATCGGGTTCGCCGCCGTCGACTTCGCCAGGAGCGCGTTGAAGCACTCCAGGTCGGGGGCGCCGACCAGCTTGTTCTTGTGCTCCTTCAGGACGGTGAAGCCGTCACCGCCGCCCGCGAGGAACTCGTTCATCGCGACCCGGTAGGTCTTGGCGGGGTCGATGGCCGCGCCGTTCAGCTTCACCGAGTCCACGACGACGCGGTCCGCGCCCGTCTTCGTCGCGTCCAGGGTGTAGGTGAAGCCCTTCGACACCTGCAGGATCTTCGGGTTCGGGCCGTTGACCGGACCGCTGACCTGCTGCTGGAGCGCGGTGATGAGCTGCGCGCCCGTCAGGTCCACGATGTTCATCAGGTTGTTGAACGGCTGGACCGTGTAGGACTCGCCGTACGTCACGACGCCGTCGCCCTCGTCACCCGCGGCCTTGTAGGCCAGGTCGGCACGGATGCCGCCCGGGTTCATGATGGCCAGCTGCGCGCCGCCCTTGGCGGCCGGGGCCAGCGCCTCCAGCTGCGCGTCGGCGATCAGGTCGCCGAGCGGCTTCTCCGGGGCCTCCGAGCCGCGGCCCGGGATGTCCGCGGAGATGTAGCCCATCGTGCGGTTGGCGACCGGCGCCGCCAGGGCCTTCCAGCGGTCGACCAGCTCGGTCATGTCCGCGGCCTTGGGCTGGTCCCGGGAGACGAGCTTGTTGACCGGCTTGGGCGAGGAGACCGGCGTACGGACGATGTCCTTGGTCTGCCGGTCGTAGGTGAGGGTGGTGTCCGTGAACAGCCGGCCGTAGGAGGCGGCGGAGGTCACCATGCGCGGGTTGCCCGCCGGGTCCGGGATGTTGCAGGCGTACGCCTGGTGCGTGTGACCGGTCACCAGCGCGTCGACCTTCGCGTCCACGTTCTTGGCGATGTCCACGATGGCACCGGAGACGCCGGCGCCCGCACCAGGGGCGTCGCAGTCGTAGTTGTACGCGCCGCTCGCGGGCAGACCGCCCTCGTGGATGAGCGCGACGATCGACTTCACGCCCTGCTTGTTCAGCTCGGCGGCGTACTTGTTGATCGTCTCGACCTCGTCGCCGAACTTCAGGCCCTTGACCCCGTCGGCGGTGACGACGTCCGGCGTGCCCTCCAGGGTGACGCCGATGAAGCCGATCTTCACGTCCCCCTTCTGCCAGATGAAGGTGGGGTTCATCATCGGACGCTTGGTCTTCTCGTCCGTGACGTTCGCGGCCAGGTACTTGAACTCGGAGCCCGTGAACTCCTTGCCGTACTCGAAGCAGCCCTCGACCGGGTGGCAGCCGCCGTACGCCATGCGGCGCAGCTCGGTCTTGCCCTCGTCGAACTCGTGGTTGCCGACGCTCGTGACGTCCAGCTTCAGCTTGTTCAGCGCCTCGACGGTCGGCTCGTCGTGGAAGATCCCGGACAGCATCGGGCTGCCGCCGATCATGTCACCGGCCGCGGCGGTGACGGAGTACTCGTGGCCCTTGCGGGCTTCGCGCAGGCTGGTCGCGAGGTACTCGACCCCGCCCGCGGGTATGGCCTTGGTGGTGCCGTCGGCCTGACGTTCGCTCACCGTTCCGGAGGAGCCCTGCGGGGGCTCGAGCGTGCCGTGGAAGTCGTTGAACGACAACATCTGCACGTCGACGGTCCGGCTCTTGGCGGCACCGCCACCACTCGCGGCCCCGGCCGGCAGTGCGGCGGCGACCATCGCCCCGGCCCCGGCCGTGACGGCGAGAGCGGTGAAGGTCAACCGGCGGGCTCGGCGGTGCCGTTGTGGCGTCGCTGACATTTAATCCCCTTTGTGGACAGCGATACTGCTTGGGAGGTCCGCCGAAGCCTATGGTCAACGCGCGTAGCACGACAGGGGGTAACGGGTATCGAGCTGGTTACGCGCACGAGGCGGATCGCCGCCGGGCCCCCCGGGGCCGGGCACCGGCACCCGTGCTCCCCCCACGGCCTCCGCGGTCGTAGGCTCGGCGCATGACTGACGACGCAGCAGCGGCCCTGGAGCCGGGACGGCAGATTGAGACCCTCGACGAGCTGACGGAGCAACAGGCCGGCACCGTGCTCGACCTGATCGAGGACGCGGCGCGTACGGACGGCACCACCGCGGTGTCCGAGCAGGGCCGCCTCCAGCTGCGCGGCGGGCCGCGCGAGGGCATCCGGCACTTCCTCCTCACGGAGAAGGGACGGCTCGCCGGCTACGGGCAACTCGAGGACACCGACCCGGTCGAGGCCCCGGCCGCCGAGCTCGTCGTGCACCCCGCGCTGCGCGGGCGCGGCCACGGGCGGGCCCTGGGCAACGCCCTGCTGGCCGCCTCCGGCAAGCGGATCCGGGTGTGGGCGCACGGCGGGAAGTCGGCTGCCCGCCACCTCGCCCAGGTGCTCGGCCTGACCCTCTTCCGCGAGCTGCGCCAGCTGCGCCGGCCGCTCGGCGCGGAGGCGCCGCCGCTGCCGGAGGCGGTGCTCCCCGCCGGGGTGACGGTCCGCACCTTCGTGCCCGGCGCCGACGACGCGGCCTGGCTCGCGGCCAACGCCGCAGCCTTCGCGCACCACCCCGAGCAGGGCTCGCTGACGCAGCGGGACCTCGACGACCGGATCGCGCAGCCGTGGTTCGACGCCAAGGGCTTCTTCCTCGCGGAGCGCGACGGCGAGCTCGTCGGCTTCCACTGGACGAAGATCCACCGCGAGCAGCGCCTCGGCGAGGTCTACGTCGTGGGCGTGCGCCCCGGCGCGCAGGGCGGCGGCCTCGGCAAGGCCCTCACCGCGATCGGCCTGCGGCACCTGGCCGAGGCGGGCCTGCCGACGGCGATGCTCTACGTCGACGCCGACAACCCGGCGGCCCTCGCCGTCTACGAGGGCCTCGGCTTCACCACCCACGAGGTCGACCTGATGTACCGCACGGAAAGCTGACCGCAGGCTCCGCCCCAGACCCGCTCCTCAATCGCCGGCGGGGCTGGATCCGGCTGATGCCCGGCCAAGATCAGCCCCGCCGGCGATTGGGGCGCGGGGCCGGGGGCGGAGCCCCGGCAACACCGCCGCACCCGCACCGGCGCACCCCCACCGGCGGAAACGTGCACCAGGCGGAGCCTGGAAGCCACACGCCATTAACCGGGCATTAAGACGCGCTTGCGACTCTCCCCGCATGCAACCCCGCCTCCGCCTGACGGCCGACACTTCCGACGCGCCTGTCCTGCCGCGTGCGCGGAAGAATGGAGTCATGAGCCACAAGCCCAGCGCAGGTCCCACCGAGGTCCCCTCCCAGCAGCCGTCCCACAGCTCCGCGGCCTCCGCGGAAGCGGTAGCCGCCCGCGCGGTGTCCGGAGCGCACGCGCGCCTGGGCTCCATAGCCGCGCACCGCCCGCACGTGGACCTCGAACCCGATCTCGACGCGGATCTGGACACCTACGAGGACAAGGACGACGGAGAGCTCCCCCCGGGCCGCTTCCTCGACCGGGAGCGCAGCTGGCTCGCCTTCAACGAGCGCGTGCTGGAGCTCGCCGAGGACCCGACGACCCCGCTGCTGGAGCGCGCGAACTTCCTGGCGATCTTCGCGAGCAACCTCGACGAGTTCTTCATGGTCCGCGTCGCCGGCCTCAAACGGCGCATCGCGACGGGCGTCGCCACCCGTTCGGCCTCGGGACTCCAGCCGCGTGAGGTGCTGGACCTCATCTGGACCCGCTCGCGCGAGCTCATGGCCCGGCACGCCGCCTGCTTCCAGCAGGACATCTCCTCCGCGCTGGCCGAGGAGGGCATCCACCTGATCCGCTGGCCCGACCTCACCGAGAAGGAGCAGGCCCGCCTCTTCACGCTGTTCCGGAACCAGATCTTCCCGGTGCTCACCCCGCTGGCCGTGGACCCCGCGCACCCCTTCCCGTACATCTCGGGCCTCTCGCTGAACCTCGCGGTCGTCGTCCGCAATCCCGTCAGCGGCCACCGCCACTTCGCCCGCGTCAAGGTCCCGCCGCTCCTCTCCCGCTTCCTGGAGGCCTCCCCGCAGCGCTACGTCCCGCTGGAGGACGTCATCGCCGCGCACCTGGAGGAGCTGTTCCCCGGCATGGAGGTGCTCGCGCACCACATGTTCCGCGTGACCCGCAACGAGGACCTGGAGGTGGAGGAGGACGACGCCGAGAACCTCCTCCAGGCCCTGGAGAAGGAACTCATGCGGCGCCGCTTCGGCCCGCCGGTGCGCCTGGAGGTCGAGGAGTCCATCGACCCGGGCGTACTGGACCTCCTGGTGCAGGAGCTGAAGGTCAACGCCTCCGAGGTGTACCCGCTGCCCGGCCCGCTGGACCTGACGGCGCTCTTCGGGATCGCCTCCCTGGACCGGCCCGAGCTGAAGTACACCAAGTTCATCGGCGGCACCCACCGCGACCTCGCCGAGGTCGAGTCCGCGTCCGCGCCGGACATCTTCGCCGCGCTGCGCGAGCGGGACGTGCTGCTGCACCACCCGTACGACTCCTTCTCCACCTCGGTGCAGGCCTTCCTGGAACAGGCCGCCGCCGACCCGGACGTCCTCGCGATCAAGCAGACGCTGTACCGGACCTCCGGCGACTCCCCGATCGTGGACGCGCTGATCGACGCCGCCGAATCCGGCAAGCAGGTCCTCGTACTCGTCGAGATCAAGGCCCGCTTCGACGAGCAGGCCAACATCAAGTGGGCGCGCAAGCTGGAGGAGTCCGGCTGCCACGTCGTCTACGGGCTCGTGGGCCTCAAGACCCACTGCAAGCTCTCGCTCGTGGTCCGCCAGGAGGGCGACACGCTGCGCCGCTACTCCCACGTCGGCACCGGCAACTACCACCCCAAGACCGCCCGGCTCTACGAGGACCTCGGCCTGCTCACCGCCGACCCGCAGGTCGGCGCGGACCTCTCGGACCTGTTCAACCGGCTGTCCGGCTACTCGCGCCGCGAGACCTACCGCCGGCTGCTCGTCGCCCCGCGCTCGCTGCGCGACGGCCTGATAGCGCGGATCGACAAGGAGGCCGCCCACCACCGGGCCGGCCGCCCCGCGTACGTGCGCCTGAAGATGAACTCGATCGTCGACGAGGCCCTCATCGACGCGCTCTACCGGGCCTCCCAGGCGGGCGTCCCGATCGACATCTGGGTCCGCGGCATCTGCGCCGTGCGCCCCGGCGTCCCCGGGCTCTCGGACAACATCCGGGTCCGCTCGATCCTCGGCCGCTTCCTGGAGCACTCCCGGCTCTTCGCCTTCGGCAACGGCGGCGAACCCGAGGTGTACATCGGCAGCGCCGACATGATGCACCGCAATCTCGACCGCCGTATCGAAGCACTGGTCAGGGTCACCGACCCGGCCCACCGCGCGGCACTGGACCGGCTGCTCGCGACCGGCATGTCCGACGCCACCTCCTCCTGGCACCTGGGACCGGACGGCGAATGGACCCGGCACAGCACGGACAGCGAGGGCCAGCCGCTGCGGCACGTACAGGAGATGCTCATAGACGCCCGGAGGCGCCGGCGTGGCTCAGCCAAACCATGACCCGACAGCGCGCGCGGAGGGCTCCGCGGGTGACGTGCTCGGCGCGTACCTGCGGGCCCAGGCCACCGCTTTCCTACGCGGGCTCCGCCTGCACGAGGAGAGCGGGGCCGACGCGGCGGAAGGCGGTGATGCGGCGCGCGGCCTGCGGGGGGCCGCGCGCCGGATCAGCGGATCCCTGGCCACGTTCCGGGCGGTGACCGAGTCCTCCTGGGCCGACGGGCTGCGCACCGAGCTGGTGTGGCTGTCCTCCACGCTGGCCGACGAGCACGCGTACGCCGCCCGTCTCGCCCGGCTCATGGAGGCCCTGCACCGGCTCGCGGGGACCCCCGAGGTGCCGGCCCCGCGCGGCGCGTCCGGGTCGCTCACCGTGGGCTCGGCCCGGGCGGGGGCGCTGCTGGAGCGCCAGCTGACCCTGGCCCGGACCCGCGCGCACTCCGCGACCCTGCAGGCGCTGGGCTCGTCGCGGTTCCACGCGGTGGCGGACGCGGTGGCGGTGTTGGCCTCGGAGGTCCCGCTGGACCCCGTGGCGGCCCGCGGGCGGGTGGGCGAGGTCCTGGCCCCGCTGGCGGCGGTGGCCGAAACCCGCCTGACGGCGGCAGTGGAGGCCCTTACTCCGGCCCCGCAGGCGCACCCGTACAACCCGGACCACGACGGCCCCTGGAACGAGGTGCGCCGCCTGCTGCGGGTCCACCGCTACGCGCGCGAGGCGCTGGGCGAGGACGTGGCCCGGCTGGCGGCCGCGGGCGAGGCCCTGGACCGCCACCGCGACGCGGCCGAGGCGGCGGCCGCCTCGGCGACGGCCGCGCGCACTCCTCGGATCGCCCCGGCGACGGCGTACGCGCTGGGCGTGCTGCACGCCGACCAGCGCCACGAGGTGGAGGCGGCCCGCTTCACCTTCCACGACCTGTGGCTGCCGGCCCCGGCCGTTCCGTAGCCCGACCGGCGCATTCCGGCCATGCGGGTCGTGCATCCGGACGGTCACGCCGGGGTAACGGACGGATAACGCCCGCTTACGTCCGGGGGTGAACCGGGGTACCCGCACCATGCCGTCCGCCATGGTTCACCATCCGTTCACCCGGCCCGGTCGGCCGCTTCACCTGTTCTGCCTAATTTCAGTGGTGCACGGTGCGAGTCGCGGCACGACGAGCGGCGGACCGGGCAAACCGACGTAGTCCTCTTCGCACGCCGCCCCGACACAGAAAGCGGCCGGCGGCTTCTGGAAGGAACACCCGAAAGTGAAGCTTCAGCGCAAGAACATGCTTCGTGCCTCCGCCCTCGGGGCGCTTGTCGTGTCCGGCGCCCTGGTCCTCACGGCGTGCGGCTCGGACGACAACACCAACGCGAACGGCGGCGCCAGCGGCAAGCCGTCCGCCTCGGCGGGCGACATCAAGTGTGACGACGCCAAGGGCAAGCTCCTGGCCTCCGGCTCCTCCGCGCAGAAGAACGCGGTCGAGCTGTGGGTGAAGAACTACATGGCCGCCTGCTCCGGCGTCGAGGTGAACTACAAGTCCTCCTCCTCGGGCGAGGGCATCGTCTCCTTCAACCAGGGCACCGTCGGTTTCGCCGGCTCCGACTCGGCGCTGAAGCCGGAGCAGGTCGAAGAGTCGAAGAAGGTCTGCACCGGCGGCCAGGGCATCAACCTGCCGATGGTCGGCGGCCCCGTCGCCCTCGGCTTCAACCTCTCCGGCGTGGACAAGCTGAACCTCGACGCCGCCACGGTCGCCAACATCTTCAACGACAAGATCAAGAAGTGGGACGACGAGGCGATCAAGAAGCTGAACCCGGGCGTCACGCTTCCCTCCACCGCCATCCAGGCCTTCCACCGCTCCGACGACTCGGGCACCACCGAGAACGTCACCAAGTACCTCAAGGCCAGCGCGCCCGACGCCTGGCCGTACGAGGCCGCGAAGAAGTGGGCCGCCCCGGGCGGCCAGTCCGCCTCCGGCTCCGCCAGCGTCGCCGCCCAGGTCAAGCAGGTCGACGGTGCGATCGGCTACTTCGAGCTCTCCTTCGCCAGCTCGCAGAGCATCAAGACGGTCGACCTGAACACGGGCGCCACCGCCCCGGTCAAGGCCACCGGCGAGAACGCCTCCAAGGCCATCGCCTCCGCCAAGGTCGCCGGCACCGGCTCCGACCTGGCCCTGAAGCTCGACTACACCACCAAGGCCGAGGGCGCCTACCCGCTCGTCCTGGTGACGTACGAGGTCGTCTGCGACAAGGGCAACAAGGCCGAGACGCTCCCGACCGTGAAGTCCTTCCTGAACTACGCCGCCTCGGACGCGGGCCAGAAGGTCCTCCTCGAGAACGGCTACGCGCCGATCCCGGCCGAGATCAACGCCAAGGTCCGCGAAGTCATCAAGACGCTGGGCTGATCCTGACCCCCGGGTGCGGGCCTCTTCCGTCCGATGAGGCCCGCACCCGGGGACCCTCCCCCTTCACCCGGGGGGAAATCCGGTGCACCGCCGCCAGGGGGCCCGCCCCCATCCAGACCGGAAAGACCATGGCTTCCACGACACCCACCCAGATAGACCAGGCTCCGCCTGTCGCCAAGAGCGGAAGGTCCACCGGCCGCGCCGGTGACAAGATCTTCGCTGGGCTCTCCAAGGGTTCCGGCATCCTGCTCCTGGTGATCATGGCGTCGATCGCCGCCTTCCTCACCTACCGCGCCTCGATCGCCCTGTCGAAGAACGAGGGGAACTTCCTCACCACCTTCGACTGGAACGCGTCGGCCAACCCGCCCGTCTTCGGCATCGCCGTCCTGCTCTTCGGCACCGTCGTCAGCTCGATCATCGCGATGGCCATCGCGGTTCCGATCGCCGTCGGCATCGCCCTCTTCATCTCGCACTACGCGCCGCGCAAGCTGGCCGCGCCCCTCGCCTACGTGGTCGACCTGCTGGCCGCCGTCCCGTCGATCATCTACGGCATCTGGGGCGCCCTCTTCCTCGTGCCGCAGCTGAACGGGCTCAACCTCTGGCTCGACGAGTACATGGGCTGGACCTACCTCTTCGACAAGACCCAGGTCGGCGTCGCCCGCTCGCTCTTCACCGTCGGCATCCTGCTCGCGATCATGATCCTGCCGATCGTGACCAGCGTCAGCCGCGAGGTCTTCCTCCAGGTCCCGCGCATGAACGAGGAGGCCGCGCTGGCCCTCGGCGCGACCCGCTGGGAGGTCATCCGGATGTCGGTACTGCCCTTCGGCCGCTCCGGCGTCATCTCCGCCTCGATGCTCGGCCTCGGCCGCGCGCTCGGCGAGACCATGGCCGTCGCGACCGTCCTCTCCCCGAGCTTCCTGATCTCGTTCCACGTCCTGAACCCGGGCGGCGGGACCTTCGCGCAGAACATCGCCGCGAAGTTCGACGAGGCCAACGAGTTCGGCCGCGACGCGCTGATCGCCTCCGGTCTCGTGCTCTTCCTGCTCACCCTGCTGGTCAACGGTGCCGCTCGCCTGATCATCGCTCGCCGCAAGGACTTCTCGGGGGCGAACGCCTGATGAGCCACGCAATCCAGGACCAGCGCCCGAGCCGGGCCACCAAGTCCGCAGCCCCCACCAGCCTCACCCGAGGCGGCCTGCCCCGCTGGGCACCGGCCGGCATCGCGGTCCTCTCGGTCGCCCTCGGCTGCGGCATCGGCGCCGTCTTCGGCCTCGACAGCAAGATCCAGTGGGGTCTGCTCGCGGCCGTCCTCTTCGTCGCCGTGACGTACACCTCCAGCGCGGTGATCGAGAACCGCCGCCAGGCCAAGGACCGTGTCGCGACCTCCCTCGTATGGGTCTGCTTCGTCCTCGCGGTCATCCCGCTGCTCTCGCTGATGTGGACCACGATCAGCCGCGGCATCAAGCTCCTCGACGGGAACTTCCTCAGCCACTCCATGAACGGGGTGACCAGCTTCGACGAGGGCGGCGGCGTCTACCACGCACTGCTCGGCACCATCGAGCAGGTCGCCCTGGCCACCGCGATCGCGGCTCCCATCGGCCTGCTGACCGCCGTCTACCTGGTCGAGTACGGCCGGGGCTCGCTCGCCAAGGCCGTGACGTTCTTCGTCGACGTCATGACCGGCATCCCCTCCATCGTCGCGGGTCTGTTCATCCTGACGACCTGGAACCTGATGCTCGGCTTCGGCCCCTCCGGCTTCGCCGGCTCGATGGCCCTGTCGATCCTGATGATGCCCGTCGTGGTCCGCTCCACCGAGGAGATGCTCAAGCTCGTCCCTAACGAGCTGCGCGAGGCCGCGCTGGCCCTCGGTGTGCCGAAGTGGCGCATGATCCTCAAGGTCGTGCTGCCCACGGCCATCGGCGGCATCGCCACCGGTGTCATGCTGGCGGTGGCGCGCATCGCCGGTGAGACCGCGCCGATCATGCTGCTCGTCTTCGGCACCCAGCTGATCAACAGCAACCCCTTCGAAGGTGCTCAGTCCTCGCTCCCCCTGTACATCTGGGAGCAGTACAAGGTCGGCAGTGACGCCTCCTACGACCGTGCATGGGCCGCGGCGCTCGTCCTGATCGCCTTCGTCATGATCCTCAATCTGGTGGCTCGCGGCATCGCCCGCTGGAAGGCCCCGAAGACCGGTCGCTAGAGCATCGATTTGCGGCTCCGCCGCGTGAGACTTGTATGAAAGAGAAGTGACCCCTCATGGCCAAGCGAATCGACGTCAGCGGCCTTTCCGCCTTCTACGGCACCCACAAGGCCATCGATGACATCTCGATGACCGTGGAGCCCCGCTCCGTGACCGCCTTCATCGGCCCGTCCGGCTGCGGCAAGTCCACCTTCCTGCGCACCCTGAACCGCATGCACGAGGTCACCCCCGGCGGCCGCGTCGAGGGCAAGGTGCTCCTGGACGACGAGAACCTGTACGGCCCCGGCGTCGACCCGGTCGCGGTCCGCCGCACGGTCGGCATGGTCTTCCAGCGCCCGAACCCCTTCCCCACCATGTCGATCTTCGACAACGTGGCGGCGGGCCTGCGCCTGAACGGCTCGTTCCGCAAGTCCGAGCTCACGGACATCGTGGAGCGGTCCCTCCAGGGCGCCAACCTCTGGAACGAGGTCAAGGACCGTCTGAACAAGCCCGGCTCCGGCCTCTCCGGCGGCCAGCAGCAGCGCCTGTGCATCGCCCGCGCCATCGCGGTCGAGCCGCAGGTCCTCCTCATGGACGAGCCCTGCTCGGCCCTCGACCCGATCTCCACCCTCGCGATCGAGGACCTGATCGGCGAGCTCAAGGAGCGCTTCACGATCGTCATCGTGACGCACAACATGCAGCAGGCGGCCCGCGTCTCGGACCGCACCGCCTTCTTCAACCTGTCGGCGGTCGGCCAGCCCGGCAAGCTCATCGAGATCGACGACACGGACCGGATCTTCTCGAACCCGTCCGTCCAGGCGACCGAGGACTACATCTCGGGCCGCTTCGGCTAAACCGGGATGTTCTGAACGTCCTGCGGTGCTGCATGGCGGTGCCACCGCGAGGCGAAAGAAAGAAAAAGGGCCGGCTCCCCCTGGGTGGGGGGAGCCGGCCCGATTTCGTACGGCCGCTACACGAAGGCGAGGTCCACGATCCAGAAGCTGACCGCGGCGACCAGGGCCGCGGCCGGCATCGTGATGAACCAGCCCAGGATGATGTTCTTGGCGACGCCCCAGCGGACCGCGTTCACCCGCTTGGTCGCGCCGACGCCCATGATCGCCGAGGTGATCACGTGCGTGGTCGAGATCGGCGCGTGGAAGAGGAAGGCCGAGCCGAACATGATCGAGGCACCGGTGGTCTCCGCCGCGAAGCCCTGCGGCGGGTCCAGCTCGATGATCTTCCGGCCGAGCGTACGCATGATGCGCCAGCCGCCCGCGTAGGTACCGAGCGACAGCATCACGGCGCAGGCGATCTTGACCCAGACCGGGATCGCGTCACCCGCGGCCTGCACATCGGCGATGACCAGGGCCATCATCACGATGCCCATCGTCTTCTGCGCGTCCTGCAGGCCGTGGCCCAGCGCCATGCCGGCCGCCGACACCGTCTGCGCTATGCGGAAGCCGCGCTTGGCCTTGTGCGGGTTGGCGCGGCGGAACATCCACAGGATGGCGACCATCACCAGGTAACCGACGATCAGGCCCACGACCGGCGAGACGAACATCGGGATGACGACCTTGTCGACCACACCCGACCAGATCACCTCGGTGCCGCCCGCCAGCGCCGCGCCCACCATGCCGCCGAAGAGCGCGTGCGAGGAGGACGAGGGGAGGCCGAAGTACCAGGTGATGAGGTTCCACACGATCGCCCCGACGAGCGCCGCGAAGAGGATCCACATGCCCCGGTTGCCGTGGGGCGTCTCGATCAGACCCTCACTGACGGTCTTGGCGACGCCGCTGCCCAGGAAGGCACCGGCGAGGTTCATCACCGCGGCCATCGCGAGCGCGGCACGCGGGGTCAGTGCCCGCGTCGAGACGGAAGTCGCGATCGCGTTCGCGGAGTCGTGAAAACCATTCGTATACGTAAAGCCGAGCGCGACACCGATGGTCACGATCAGAGCGAAGGTGTCCACGAGGTTCAGGACTCCTTGACCGCGATGGTCTCCACCGTGTTCGCGACGTGCTCGAACGCGTCGGCCGCCTCTTCGAGCACGTCGACGATCTGCTTGAGCTTGAGCACCTCCATGGCGTCGTACTTGCCGTTGAAGAGCTGGGCGAGCAGCTTGCGGTGGATCTGGTCGGCCTGGTTCTCGAGGCGGTTGACCTCGATCCAGTACTCGGTGAGGTTGTCCATCGTCCGCAGGTGCGGCATGGCCTCGGCGGTCAGCTCGGCCGCCCGCGCCAGTACCTCGATCTGCTGCTCGACACCCTTGGGGAGCTCCTCCACGTTGTAGAGGACGACGAGGTCGACCGCCTCCTCCATGAAGTCCATGATGTCGTCGAGCGACGAGGCGAGGTTGTAGATGTCCTCGCGGTCGAACGGCGTGATGAAGGAGGAGTTGAGCTGGTGGAAGATCGCGTGGGTGGCGTCGTCCCCCGCGTGCTCCGCTGCCCGCATCCGCTCCGCGATCTCGGCCCGGGCGGAGGAGTCCGCTCCGAGCAGTTCCATCAGGAGCTTGGAGCCCGTGACGATGTTGTCCGCGGATGCGGCGAACATGTCGTAGAAGCTCGTCTCCCTGGGGGTCAGACGAAATCGCACGTGAGGTCCTCGGGGTGCATTGGATTCGGTCAGGCTGATGCTAGGCGCATCCCCCGGCCACGGCTAACCGGCGGTTCACCAGTGTCCTCCATCAGGCAGAGTGGGAGCGAGCGCCCCCTGCTCCTGCGGACGGGGCCCGTTACCCTATACCCATGAGGGGTATGTCTCCCCTCGTTCCGGACCACGGGAGGACGCATGACCACCATCGAGGCGGGGGGCTCCGGAGCCGAAGCGGACACGGCACCGGTGCACGGCTACCACCACCAGAAGGACGAGCACCTCAAGCGGCTGCGCCGGATCGAGGGCCAGATCAGGGGTCTCCAGCGGCTCGTCGACGAGGACGTCTACTGCATCGACATACTCACGCAGGTCTCGGCGAGCACGAAGGCGCTCCAGTCCTTCGCCCTCCAGCTCCTGGAGGAACACCTCCGCCACTGCGTGGCCGACGCGGCGATCAAGGGCGGCGCCGAGATCGACGCGAAGGTGGAAGAAGCCACCAAGGCCATCGCCCGCCTGCTGCGCACGTAACCCTCGCCGCCCCTCTCGGCTCCGCCGGCGTTTGAGGCGCGGGGTCCGGGGCGGAGCCCCAGGACACGGCGGGGCGGGGGCTGCGGGGGCTACAGCCCCAGGCTCATCAGGACCTCGTCGATCCGAGCCTGGCTGAGCCGGTCCTCCTCGGCCGCCGAAGCCGCGATGATCAGCTCACCGCACAGCTCGATCTCGGCGAGAGCCACGTGGTCCTGCACCGTCGTACCGCCTGCGGGAGTCACGCGTGTCACCTCTATCTGCCGATCTGCCGCCATCGGTCGTGGGGCGCTCGGCTTCTCAGCGTAGGGAGGGCGGCACGTGGTGCGCATGACACGGATGGACCATTTCCGGCTACCCGCCCATGACCCGATCGCGCCGCCCCGAAAGGGCCCGCCCGGCTAGTCGGCGATCTTCCCGGCGTAAATGTCCCCGCTTGCCGGCAATACGACGGTCACCGGGGTCCCGAAGCCGTACAGCAGCGTGGTGGAGGACACATCGATCACGCCATCGTTGACGTACGTGAAACGGTGGCGGACCTTCCGCAGCCGCCCCTGCTCGTCGAGGTACGCGTCGAACGGCACGGTGTCCTTGCTGAACCCTTTCGCCGCCGCTTCCAGCGCTCCCCTCACCCCCGGCGAGGCACTCCGCGCGGCCCGCGCGATGTCGGTGGTGCCCCGGTAGTGCCGCACCTTGGTGCCCGCCACCTCGGTCTCCCCGACGTACGTCACGTCCTGCGCGCCGCGCAGCAGCTCGGCCGCGGCCAGCGGATCGGTGGCCCCGCCCGTGACGAGGTTCCCGTCCGTGAGGGTCGTGGTGTCGACCCGTACCCACTTGTCGTCCGGGACGCCGGCGCCGCGGTTCTTCATGTACAGCGCCCCCGGCACCAGCAGCTCGGTGATGGGCCGGTGCTCGGCCTGGCCCTTCACATCGGCCGGGAGCATCACCAGGAGCTGGCCCATCCGGTTCTTGAAGTCGACCCCGCCCTCGCCCCGGATCGTGACCCGGGTGCCGCCGGTGGCCATCTCCATGGCCGTACGGGCCCGGGCGCTGCCGGTCTTCACCAGCGCGTCCGCGGCGCCCCGGACCGTCGCGGCGGGGTCGGCGGGGGGCCGGTCGTCGCTGTCCGCGCCGCCGCACCCGCCCATCGCCGCCACGGCCAGGGCCACGCCGACGGTGAGCGCCGCCTCACCCGCACGTCCGCGCCGCCGCCTGTGCTGGTGCACCACCATCGCCTGCCAACCCCCAACGCGTGACCGCTGTTTGCCCGAGGCCCCACCCGCTCCGCTTAACGAGGTCCGGGGTTTCCCGTCACGGGGCCGGGCTTTCGGACAGCGGCCCCGCAGGCATTCCGGCACCCGGTTCGCCCCGGGTACCGTGGTCGCGTGGACCCGCACACCAAAGCGACCCCCGCCCCTCCGCTTGGCTGCATGCCGTTGCACCGCGACTCCGCGGGCCCGGTGCAGCCGCCTTCCGGACACGCCACGAGCACCGCCGATCGCGGCTCGTTCTGCCTCGCCGTCTGCACCTGCGGCTGGAAGGGCCCCGCCCGCCGCTCCCGCGACCTGGCCCGCAAGGACGCCACCGGCCACACGGCGGGGTAGGCCCTGCGCTGATCGCCCGTTCGGACGGCCCCGCTGGCCGACGCGCGCGGGAGCGGATGCCCTTGACTCATGCCCGGACTCGCGCCCCGCTTCGCCGCCCTCCTGTGGGCGTTGCTCCTCTCCTTCGCACCGGCCGCCGCGGCCTGGGCCGGCCCGGTCGGCAGTGCGGACGGGCCGGGTGACGTGGCCCTGGCCATCGGCCTCACCACCGCCGCGGCGGTGGCCACCGGGCTGTGGCTGCGCTCGCGCTACCGCCGCGACGAGGACGAGGGCGGCGACCCGTGAGCCCGCGCCCCCGCCCCCGCCCGGCGGCGGTGCGGTGGTGCTTCGGGGTGGCGGGGCTGTGCCTGCTGGCGGCCGTGCTGCTCGCCCTATGGGAGTCGTACGGGCACGCGTGAGCCCGTATCAGGCGGCCAGGTCGCTCTCGTGCCCGCGCCCCGGCGGCGCGGCCTGCGCCTGTGCGAGGTCCACCGGCAGGGGCACCGCGCGCCCCCGGGCCCGTACCAGCACGCCGAGGCGCGGGGAGCGGGCCACGCTGCGCACCACCGGGGTCAGCAGCGCCATCGCGAGCGGAGCGAACAGCAGCACGACCGCGGTGCCCAGGGCGAGTCCGCCGATGACGTCGGTCGGGTAGTGCACGCCCATGTAGATCCGGCAGAGGCCCTCCAGCATGGCCACGCCGATGCCGAGGTACCCGAGCTTGCGGTTCGCGATGAACAGGCCGACGCCCAGGGCCATGGCGAGGGTGGCGTGGTCGCTGACGAAGGAGAAGTCGCTGCGGCCGACCACGAGTCCGGGATCGAGCACCTCCACCCCGGCGTGCTGGCGCAGCGGCCGAGGCCGCCCCACGAATTCGCGCAGCGGGATGTTCACGAGCAGCGCGGCCGCGGCGCCCAGCGGGGCCCATACGAGCGCGGTGAACGACTCGACGGCCGTGGCCTCGTCCTGCCGGCGGGCGCCGCGCCAGCACCACAGGACCAGGAGCACCAGGGCGGCGAGGAACCCGTACTCGCCGATGATGCCGACGGCGCGGTCCACGACGCCCGGGGCGTGCCGGGACAGGCCGTTGATCTCGTACAGCAGGCTTACATCCAGGTTCGGCCCACCAGTTGTGAGTCCAGCCATGGTGATGCGGCCCCTTGCCCTTGCCTTGGTTCGCGTGCGGGCGCACGCCGGTGTGCGCCCCTTCGCGCCCTGTTGATCAACCCTGTGCCCATGGAACGCCCCTTCTGGCGGCTAGGTTCCACTCTCCACCGAATGATCACCCCAACGTTATCGAAGAGTGACTGATTGTTGCAGCCCAGGGCCTTCGCCTCACGGAGCGTTGCCGGCACCGACGCGCCTGGGCAGCGCCTCCGCCCCGTCCTTCGTCACGCGGGTCGCCCCGAAGTAGTCGGGGGTGTCGATCTTGTCGAAGCGGATCACGGCACCGGTGTAGGGAGCGTTGATCATGTAGCCGCCGCCGACGTACAGCCCGACGTGCCGGATCTCCCGAGAGTTCGTCAGATCGTCGGAGAAGAACACGAGATCACCGGGCAGCAGATCCGCCCGCGCGGGATGCGGCCCGGCGTTGTACTGATCGTTCGCCACGCGCGGCAACTCGATCCCGACGCTCTCGTAGGCCGCCTTGGTCAACCCGGAACAGTCGAACCGCCCGTCCTGATCGGGCGTCCCGTTCCCACCCCACAGATACGGCGTCCCAAGCTGCTTCTGCGCAAAGTAGATCGCCCCGGCAGCCTGCTGCGAAGGCGCCACCCGCCCGACGGGGGCCTCGAAGCTCTTCGCGAGGGTCGTGATGGTCTTCACGTATCCCTCGGTCTCGCGGAAGGGGGGCACTCCCTGGTGCTGAACGACCGCGCCGGGACCCGCGTTGTAGGCCGCGAGCATGTTCTTGACGGGGTCTCCGGGCACCTTGCCCACGTAGCGCGCGAGTTCACAGTCGTACGAAGCAGCCGAGGGGATCGCGTCGTTCGGGTCCCAGATGTCGCGATCGCCGTCGCCGTCCCCGTCGATCCCGTGCGTGGCCCAGGTCCCCGGGATGAACTGGGCGATGCCCCGCGCGTCCGCCGGACTGACGATGTCCGGGTCCCAGCCGCTCTCCGAGTAGAGCTGCGCCGCGAGCAGGGCGGGCGTGAGTGTCGGGCAGAGAGTGCCCCACTTCTGTACGAGCGGCTGGTACTTCGCCGGTACGGCCCCCTTGGCGAGCCCCACGAGACGTCCTCCGGCGCCGCTCGCCAGGCCGGCGGCCGCCGAGTACGTGCCGACCACGAGCAGGGCGACGAAGCACAGGCATGCCCCGAAACCGATCCCGCCCATCACCCAGACTCTGCGCACCCGGCAACCCTCCCCCATCGAGCGGCCTTTATCAGGCATTCGCCCCCCGTGTCGAATCATCCCTTCTGTCGGCCCTCCCGGTCAGCCCTTGGGGCCGATCCCTTCCGACTCAGCTGATGAATCCCGTACAGAACATGCTCTTGTGCTCCGTGTCCGAAGTGGCGTGACGGAACACCACCGTCCAACCGCCCGGCTCCTGCGCGAGCGACGGCGCCTTCACCTTCTTGCCGTTCAGCTCCATGGAGAAGTCGTCGGGGTAGGTGAGGTCCTTCCAGTTCGTCCCGACGCCCTCGTACACGTTGCGGGCCTTGGCGACGAAACCCAGCTGGCGGTTGTTCGTCACCGAGGTGGACCGGCCGTTCTCGTCGATCTCGTGCTGCGGCTTCACGACGACGGCCACGTAGTACGGAGGCATGTCGTCCGGGGCGTACTTCATCCGGAAGCCGATCTGGACGGTGCCCGGCTTCACCTCATGCAAGTAGTCGCTCTCCGCCGTGGTCACGGCGATCTGAAAATCCGACTTGGCTTGCTCCTCCACGGGTTCCTTGCAGGTGTTCTTCGTGGGGTCGAAGTCGTCGATGTTCGGCCCGGTCTGCTTGATGAACACGGGAGGACCGGCCGGAGACTGGGCGGCGGGAGACTGTGCGGCCGGCGTCCCCGACGGCCCGCCGGCGCCCGGGCTCTGCGCCCCGGTCCGGGGGTCCTCGCCGCCCTTGCCTCCCAACGGGAGCTTCCACACAGCCACCGCACCCACCACCGCCAGAGCCACCGCGGCGGCCACCCAGAGCGCCCTCCGCCGCTGCCGCGGGGCCGGGCCCGCGGCCCCGGCCGCGTGCTGGGTCGGCGTGTACCCGTAAGGCATGCCGGGGCCCTGCGTACGCATCTCGTGCACCGGCACGGCCTCGCCCAGCACACCCAGCCCGGCGTACACCGGATCGTCGAGCAGCGCGTCCCGCACCCCGCATCGCCGGATGACCTCGGCCGGATCGGGCCGCTGCGCCGGGTCCTTCGCCACGCACGCCCCGATCAGCGCGGCCAGCCCCGGCTCCACCCCCGACACGTCGATCGGCTCGTGCACCGCGCGGTAGCTCACCGTCGCCGCCGCGCCCGTGCCGAACGGCGGCCGCCCGGTCGCCGCGTAGGCGAGTGTCGCGCCGAGCGCGAAGACGTCGGCGGCCGCCCCGGCCTCGGCGCCCAGCAGCACCTCGGGCGCCGTGTACCCCGGAGTGCCCGGCGCCTGCCCGTCCTGGGTGAGGGCCGTATCGCCCACGCCGCGCGCGATGCCGAAGTCGATGAGCTGCGGACCCTGCGCGCCCAGGATGACGTTCTGCGGCTTGAGGTCCCGGTGGGTCACCCCGTACGCGTGGACGCTCGCCAGCCCCTCCGCCAGCGCCGCGAACAGCCGCCGGCAGGTGTCCGTCGGCAACGCGCCGCGCTCCGCCACGGCGTGACTGAGCGTCGGGCCCGCCACGTACTCGGTCGCGATCCAGTACGGGGGCGCCTCCAGCGAGGCGTCGATCAGGTTCGCCGTGTACGCCGACCGCACCGCGCGTACCGTCTCCGCCTCCCGGCGGAAGCGCGCCAGCGCCTCCGGGTGGCCGGTGATCTCGTCCCGGATCACCTTGACCGCCACCAGCCGCCCGCCCGGCGAGCGCCCCAGATACACCTGCCCCATGCCGCCGGCGCCGAGCCGGGCCAGCAGTGCCTGCGCCCCGATGTGGGCGGGGTCGGTGTCTCTCAGAGCCTCCATCCGCACGAGACTGCCACACCGACTCGCCTGCGCGGAAGGCGGGTTGGAGTCAGCGCGGGGCCACGAACAGGCTCTGCGCGCTCCGCCCGATCGGGCCCTTCTCGTCGTGCAACCGCGCGTCCGCGAGGCCGATCCCGGCCGCGTCCACGCTCGTACGGGCCTCCACACAGGCCCACTCGCCGACCGGGTGGCGGTGCAGGTGGACGGTGAGGTCGCCATTGACGAAGACGTAGCGCCCGAAGTCCATGACCGCGCTGATGCCGTTGCCGGAGTCGGCGGCGATCAGCACACGGTCCAGGGGCTTGACGTCCTCACCGGCGATGAGCGGAACCTTCATCCGCATCCAGCAGGTACCCGGGCCCAGCGACACGAAGGCGCCCTCGGTGAAGCGGGTTTCCATGGCGGAGTGGTAACCGGTCTCCCACGGCACCGGAAAGAACGGCGTCACCTCCACCTCCCCCGGCGGCGGCAGCACCGGGCCCTCCGCCACCGCGGGCACGGGGTCGGACGCCACCCGGATGCGCAGGGCCCGCGCCAGCATCACGGGCGCGGCGCCCGCCGGCGCGAGGGCCGCCTCGACCACCTCGGTGCTGCGCCCGGCCCGCAGCACGCTGGTGGTGAGTTCCAGCGGGCCGATCGGCACCGGGCGCAGGATCTCGTACGTGATCCGGGCGATCCGCATGTCCTCGCGCGCACCCGGCCGCTCCTCGACGGCCCGCCCGAGCAGCGCGGCCGGCGGCCCGGCGTGCTGCGAGCCGGGGTCCCAGGGGCCGCGCGTGTACTCGGTGGCCTGGAACCGGCCCGTGTCGATCCGCTCGAAGAACGCCTCGGGAGTACCCATACCCCGCACGCTACCCACAGGTAACCGGCCCCGCCAGCCCCTCGGCCGGGGTCAGCGGGCGAACCCCAGGCCCACCCCGAGCCCCACCAGCACCGAGCCGATGGCCCGGTTCAGCGCCTTCTGCGCCTTCAGCATCCGGTCGCGCAGGCGGGAGTCGGAGAAGAAGAGCGCGACCGCCGAGAACCAGCCCAGGTGCGCCGCCGACATGAACAGCCCGTACCCGGCCTGCTGCCACAGCCCGGTCTGCGGGTCGACGACCTGCGTGAAGGTGGACACCACGAACAGCGTGGTCTTCGGGTTCAGGACGTTGGTCAGGAAACCGGAGCGCATCGCGCCCAGCGGGGTCTGCCGCGGCTTCGACTCCAGGTCCACGGTCACCTCGGCGCGCGTCCGGAAGGTGCGGATGCCGATCCACACCAGGTACGCGGCGCCGGCCAGCTTGATCGCCGTGAACAGCGCGGTGGAGGAGGCGATCAGCAGACCGACGCCGAGCATCGTGTACGAGACGTGGACCAGCACCCCGGCCGCGACCCCGGCGGCCGCGAACAGCCCGGTGGGCCGCCCGTAGAGGTAGCTGTTGCGGACCACCATGGCGAAATCGGCGCCGGGGCTGATCACGGCGAGGAGGGTGATGACGGCGACTGCGATCACTTCTGTCATGCGGCGATGCTCACCGGACCCCGCCATTCGATCAAGTCCCGCCCGGAATACGGATACTTGCCCCATGACCACACCGACGACCGACCCCACCGCCCCGGAGCCCATCCCGACGCCCATCGCGACCCCCATCCCGACCCCCATCCCCGCCCCGGGCGTGGCCCTGCGCCCCTTCCGCCCCGAGGACCACACACTCCTGCGCGACTGGATCACCACCGAGACCGAGCTCGTCACCTGGGCCGGCAACGCGTTCCGCTGGCCCCTGGACGACGCACAGCTCGACGCCTACGCCGCGGAGCCCGGCCGCCACATCTGGACCGCGGTCCCGGCGCTCGCCGCGCACGACCCCGAAGCCCGCCCCCTCGGACACGTCTCCCTCGGCGGCACCCGCCTCGGCCGCGTCCTGATCGCCCCCGAGGCCCGCGGGCAGGGCCTGGGCGGCGCCCTGGTCTCCCTCGTGATCGAACGCGCCTTCGGCGAGCTGGCCCTCCCGTCCCTCGGGCTCGGGGTCTGGGCGCACAACACCCCGGCGCTCCGCATCTACGAGAAGCTCGGATTCCGTACGGAGGAGGTCCTGGTGGACGTGGAGGAGGTCGACGGCGTCCCGTGGACCGCGGTCCAGATGCGGCTGGACTCCCCCGGCCGGTGACAGGCGACAATGTCCCCGTGTCCCACACCACCGCCTCCGCCGCCTCACACCCCGCCTCACACCCCGCCCTGCACGCGGACTGCGCCAACTGCTTCGCGCTCTGCTGCGTCGCGCTGCCCTTCGCCAAGTCCACCGACTTCGCCGTGAACAAGTCCGCCGGAACCCCCTGCAAGAACCTCCGGCAGGACTTCCGCTGCGGCATCCACACCGAGCTGCGCGACAAGGGCTTCCAGGGCTGCACCGTCTTCGACTGCTTCGGCGCGGGCCAGCAGGTCTCGCAGGTCACCTTCGGCGGGCGCGACTGGCGCACCCACCCCGGCACCGCCGGTCAGATGTTCGAGGTCTTCCCGGTGATGCGGCAGCTGCACGAACTGCTCTTCTACGTCACCGAGGCGCTCACCCTCCCCGATGCCCGGCCCGTCCACGCCGAGCTGCGCCTGGCCCTGGCCGAGACCGAGGCCCTGACCCGGGCCGACGCGGAGACCCTGGCCCCCTTCGACGTCGGCGCGCTGCGGCAGGGGATCAACGCCCTGCTGCTGAAGACCAGCGAGCTCGTACGGGCCAAGGTGCCGGGCCGCACCAAGAACCACCGCGGCGCCGACCTGATGGGCGCCCGCCTCTCCGGCGCGGACCTGCGGGGCGCGAACCTCCGCGGCGCCTACCTGATCGCGGCCGACCTCAGCCGCGCCGACCTGCGCACGGCCGACCTGATCGGCGCGGACCTCCGCGACACCAACCTGCGCGGCGCGGACCTCCGCGGCGCCATCTTCCTCACCCAGCCCCAACTGAACGCAGCCCAGGGCAACACCACCACCCGCATCCCCACCCCCCTCACCCGCCCCACGCACTGGACCTGACCCCACCCCAGGCGCCATCCCCCCGCGCCCCTCCAGCCCGGCCCCGCAGCTCTCCCCGGCCGCCGCTGCAGCTGGGCGGCCGCTGCCGGCCACCCCTTGGCACCGGCGGCCGTCGCCCTACCCGCCGGGCCACCCCCACCAGCCCCGCCGGCGTTCGAGGCGCGGGGCCTGGGGCGGAGCCCCAGCAACGGCGCCGCACCCGTGCACACCCGCCCGGCAACCGGCACCGGCACCGACCCTCACACCCGCGCCAAAAACCCCCGTACCGCCCCGCCAAACCCCTCCCAATCCCCCGCGTGCACCACATGCCCCGCCGGCAGCTCCACCAGCCGCACCCCCGGCCGCCGCAGGGCCATCTCCCGCGCGTGCTCCGCCGACAGCACCCCACTGCGGTCCCCCCGCACCAGCAGCGTCGGCTGCCGCACCGCCAGCCAGTCCGCCCAGTGGTCACCGTTGAGCCCGCGCTGGGACTCCACCATGTCCTCCGGCACGAAGGCCGTGCCCCACCCGTCGGCGTACTCCCGCAGCGACCCCGCCAGGAACGGCGCCGCGCTCCCCGTCCCCGCGAGCAACGCCTCGCGGCTCGCCGCCCGCCTCGGCCAGCCCAGCGCGAAGGACAGGTCGTCCTCGACCACCGCGCCTATGTCCTCGACCACCACCGCCCGCACCAGCTCCGGCCGCCGCGCCGCGAGCTGGTACGCATTGACCCCGCCCAGCGAATGCCCCAGCACCACCGCCGGCCCCAGCCCCAAGTGCTCCAGTACGGCCGCCGCGTCGGCGACATAGCCGTCCCGCGAGTACTCCGCGGCCCGGTCGGACTCCCCGTGCCCCCGCTGGTCGAGCGCGATCACCCGCCACGCGGGACCCACCTCCCGGGCCAGCCGCTCGAAGGCCGACCCGTCCTGGAAGTGCCCGTGCAGCGCGAGCAGCGGCGCCCCCGGCCCTCCGAAGTCCGTATAGGCCAGCCGCCGCCCGTCGGCGGTCTCCAGCACCCCCGGCAGCGGCCCCAGCCTGTCGATCACCCGCTGCCGCAGCAGCTGGTACTCCTCCCAGCGCCTCGACAGCCGCCCGTACGGCCGCTTCACGACCCGCCCCGGCGTCACCGCCTCACCCCGCCGGAACTGCTCCCGCGTCAGATCGATCCGTATGCCCCCGGGCAGCACGTTCCACCAGTGGTAACCCTCCTGCCGGCCGTCGAGGAACACCTCACCCACCACGAGGTCGCCGCCCACGATGTCCTGCACGACCACCGCGGTGATGTCACAGTGCCCCCAAGCCGGATTCTCGGCAGTCCAGGGCAGCTGCGAGATGTCGGCGGGCTCAGAGGTCTCGGCCGACCATCCCGCCCGGATGGCCGCCTCGACATCGGCAAGGCTCCACGGAGTCATCGTCATGTCCCAACCCTGCCGCACCCCACTGACAACGGCTCCAGCACCGGGGACCGGCATCAGGGCCTTGGCCTCCCCAGGCAGGGGAGCACGCCCCGGCGTACGACATACACATGGAATGACTGAAGGAATGTCGGACACGTGTCAGCGAGTTGGCCGAACGACACGCACCCCCGTTGCGCCGAACGGCCCCGCCTCGATCCGCCCCCCGTACGCCGGGACGACAATCATTGCCCGGGGTCACCCTCCGTGATACACAGAGTGACCCCAGGTTCTTTCCCGGACAGACCACCCCACGCCCAGGTCAGAGGACACGGGCGGGGCGCGGGCCGGGAGATCGGGCAAAGAGAGCCGCCAAGTCGACGTACGGCGGCGGTTTCATCAGCGAAGATAGTGCGTGACCCCTGCCGTCGGGCACGGGCTATTCGGAACTACCCATACAGGGGCGGTGAGTTAAATGATCCTGGCAGCCGAAAAGGGCGACATCACCACCATCATCGGCGGAATCGCCCCGAATTGGGGGCCGTTCGGCAGTCTCGGCAACGAAGCGAAGGTCATGATCGAGGTGGTCATGGCGGTCGCGATCCTCCTCTGCCTCGGCATCGCCATCTGGGGCGCGGCCAAGCAGCGCATCGGCGCGACCGCGCTGCGCGACACGTTCAGCGCGGAACAGGGCAAGGGCCTGATCGTGGCCGGCCTGACCGGCGTCTTCATCATCGGATCCCTCGGCACCCTGTTCACGATCGTCTACGGGATGGCCGTCTAGCCGGGCCGGTCCCCGGACTCCGGACCTGATGAGGACTCACCACGCCGCGCGTGCGCGGGAACGAGCACTACCGTCGTACGAGGCGGAGGGGGCGGACACGGAATGAGCAACGACGACCAGTACGGCGGCGGCGCGGGCCACGGCGAGGTCGGCGGCACGGGCCAGACCCGTACCCGCCTCCCGGAATCCCCCTCCGACCCGTACGGCTCCCCCCGCCGCACCCCCCGCGCCTCGCGAGGCCTGGTCACGGTGGTCGGCGTGGTGGTCCTCCTGATCGCGGCCATCGCGTTCGCGAACCAGTCCTCCGACACCCCCACCACCCCCGCCTCGAACAAACCCCCGGCCACCACCCCCACCTCCGCCACAGGCGTCCCCCCGGTAACGGACAAATCCGCAGGCATCCCCAAGGGCTTCGCGCGGTCTGAACAGGGCGCTCAGTCGGCCGCCGCCAACTACTCCGTGGCGCTCGTCTCCGCTGAAATCCTCAAGCCCCAGGCGCGGCGTCAGATCGTCCGACAGGTCTTCGTGACGGACAAGGTGTCCGAGCTCGAGGCGCGGCTCGATCAGGCCTACGGCAAGGCTTTCCTGGACCAAGCCGGGCTGGATGCCAACGGAAACGCCGTTCGTGGGCTGACCTACATCTCGAGAACGGTGCCTGTAGGCACCAAGACGGTGAACTACTCCGAGGCCACAACGACGATCGAGGTGTGGTGCACGGGCGTTTTCGGCACCGCGGGCATCGGCTCGAACAACCCCGTCAGCAATGACTGGTTCACCATGATCCTGACCCTCAGGTGGGCGGAGAACGACTGGAAGGTCGAGAGCTTCGCCCAGAAGGACGGACCGGCCCCGGTCAACACGGACCGGTTGGCATCGACGGCGGAGGAGATCTCCAAGGCCGCAGCGGAGTTCGGAGGGTTCACCTATGCCCGGTAACCGCGCACTCCGCGTCTCCGGAGCCCTAGCTGCTATCCAGACGACAGTGGTTCTAGTCTCGGCCCGCGCCTTCGCAGCGCCCAATCCCACGCCGTCGCCTTCGCCGTCTGCCTCGCAACCAAACGACAACCGGTGCGACTTGATCGTCGGCCCGGCCAAGGACTACTGCGAACGCGGCCAAGGCGCAGCCACCGGCGGAGCCCCCCGCACCGGCCTGGCCCCCAACGACCCCGCCGACGCCCTCAACCCCCTCGCCTCCCTGGCCAAAGGCTGCGCCGACGCCGCCGCCTGGATCGTCACCGAGCTCAGCAAGGCGGTCAACGGCTCCGCGAACGTCGACTTCACCAACGGCGCCTTCCTCAAGCAGTACTCCATCGTCTTCGCCGCCTCCACCATCCTCACGCTCGTCCTCTGGCTCTTCGCCGTCGCCAAGCGCGCCATCCGCGGCGTCCCCTTCACCACCGCCATCTCCGAAGCCGTCGGCTTCCTCTGGCTCACCGTCCTCGCCTCCGCCTTCACCCCCCTCATCCTCTACACCGTCGTCTCCGCGACCGACGGCGTCACCGAGGTCATCGCCTCCGCCAGCGGCGGCCAGACCGACGTCTTCTTCGGCTCCTTCACCGAGGCCCTCAAAAAGGGCGACTCCATCGGCGGCGGCCCGATCATGCTGATCGTGGTCTCCCTCGTCACCGTCCTCGCCGCCGGCATCCTCTTCCTCGAGCTGTTCATCCGCGCCGCCCTGCTCTACGTCGGCGCGCTCCTCGGCGTCGTCGTCTACGCCGGGCTCGTCGACCGGAACCTCTGGGGCCACGTCCGCCGCTGGGCGGGCATCATGATCGCCGTGATCCTCGTGAAGCCCGTGATCGTCATCGTCCTCGGCCTCGCCGGGGCCCTGGCCGGCGAAAAGGGCCCGAACGCCTTCTCCGCCGTCGTCTCCGGCCTCGCGATCATCCTGCTGGCGATCTTCGCCTCCGCGATGATCTACCGCTTCGTCCCCGGATTCGGCGACGAGATCGCCTCCGCCCGCGCGGGCCGCAGCTCGGCCACCGACGGCGCCCAGGCCGCCGCCGTCATCAGCTCCCCCGCCTCCCTCGTCTCGCAGGGCATCAAGACCCACAGCAGCCGCGGCAACCACCGCGCAGGCGACGGCGGCGGCGCGAGCAGCGCCCCCCGCCCCGCCAATCCGATCTCCGGAGGCGTGGCCGCCCACAGCAGCCGCCCGTCCTCCGGCGGCGGAGCCGGCGGCGGATCTGTCCCCTCCGCCGCACCCCCGCCCCGCACGAGCTCGCGTACGAGTACGAGGAACACAGGAGGTGACGGGCGTTGACGACCCAGTCCCACCAGATCCACCCGGTCGCGCCCCGCCGCACGTATCTCATCGGCCGCGCCCGGCCGAACGCGATCGTGGGCAAGAACCGCGAGACCGGCGAGATCGCCCTGATCATCGCCGGCGCGTTCCTCGGGATGATGAGCGGACTGCTCGTCCCCGGCCTCACCCTGCGCATCGTCACCCTCGCCGGGTTCCCCGTGCTCGCGCTCGCCGCCGTGTACGTCCCCTACAAGGGCCGCACCTTCTACCGGTGGTTCGAGATCAGCCGGAGCTACAAGCGGACCCTGCGCCGCGGTACGACGTACCGCTCGACCGCCATGGAAGCCGGCGTCCGCGGCTCCGACGGCCGCGAGGTCGAGGTCGGCCCGCCCCCCGGCATCGGCCGCATCAACTGGCTCGCCGCGCCCTTCGGCCCCGACGAGATCGCCGTACTGCTCCACGCCGACCGCAGAACCGTCACCGCCGCCATCGAGATCGAAGGCCCCGGCGTCGGCCTGCGCGACAGCGAGGACCAGGAAGCCCTCGTCGACCGCTTCGGCACCCTCCTCAAGCACGTGGCCAACGGCGACGGCTTCGTCACCCGCATCCAGATGCTGGCCCGCACCCTCCCCGCCGACCCCGACGCCCACGCCAAGGACGTCGCCCAGCGCGGCGACACCCACGCCCCCGGCTGGCTCCGCGACTCCTACGACCAGCTCCAGTCGATGGTGTCCACCTCCTCCGAGCAGCACCGCGCCTACCTCGTCGCCTGCATGCACTTCACCCGCGACCTGGCCGCCGAAGCCGTCACCATCGCCCGCGCCGGCACCCCGCACAAGGGCCGCAAGCTCGACCGCGACGCCGGCCTCGCCATCGTCATGGCCCGCGAGCTCACCGACATCTGCGCCCGCCTCGCCGAGGCCGACATCCGCGTCCGCCAGCCGCTGGGCCAGGGCCGGCTCTCCTCCCTCGTGCACTCCATGTACGACCCGGACCACCCCATCGACCACATCCAGGCCATGACCAAGCGCAACGCCTGGCCGGCCGAACTCGACGCGGTCGAACCGACGTACCTCCAGGCCAAGACCCGCGAATCCTCCACCCGCGCCCCCTGGTGCCACGCCACGGCCTGGGTGAAGGAATGGCCCATGACCCCCGTCGGCGTCAACTTCCTCGCCCCGCTCCTCGTCCACACCCCGGACGTGATCCGCACGGTCGCCGTCACCATGGACCTGGAGCCCACCGAGGTCGCCATCGAGCGGATGCTCACGGAGAAGACCAACGACGAGGCCGACGCCTCCCGCGCCGCCAAGATGAACCGCACCGTCGACCCCCGCGACATCGCCGCGCACGGCCGACTCGACCAGAGGGGTGAAGATCTCGCCAGCGGTGCGGCCGGAGTCAACCTCGTCGGGTACATCACGGTGTCCTCGCGTTCCCCCGAAGCCCTCGCCCGCGACAAGCGCACGATCCGCGCCTCCGCCGGCAAGTCCTACCTGAAGCTGGAGTGGTGCGACCGCGAGCACCACCGCGCCTTCGTCAACACCTTGCCGTTCGCCACCGGCATCCGACGCTAGCTGGAGGGAAGTGCCGCCCATGCGAGATCCCATGTCCGCCCTGACGGACGCCTTCACCAGCTTCCTCTTCGGCAAAGTCGAAACCACGCGCCTGCCCGTACGCACCTCCACCGGGCAGGCGCAGGCCGTCTACCTGCCCACCGCCGCCCCCGGACTCGGCGACTCCGGCGTCATCATCGGCCGCGAGGTCTACAGCGGCAAGGGCTACATCTACGACCCCTTCCAGCTCTACGGGCAGCAGCTCCCCGCCCCGCACTGGCTGGTCCTCGGCGAATCCGGCAACGGCAAGTCCGCGCTCGAGAAGACGTACGTCCTGCGCCAGCTGCGCTTCCGCGACCGCCAGGTCGTCGTACTCGACGCCCAGGGCGAGGACGGCGTCGGCGAGTGGAACCTGATCGCCCAGCAGTTGGGAATAACCCCCATCCGCCTGGACCCCGTCGCCGCCAACGACGACGGGATCCGCCTCAACCCCCTTGACCCGGCGATCACCACGACCGGCCAGCTCGCGCTGCTGCGGACCATCATCGAAGTCGCCATGGGCCACGGCCTCGACGAGCGCTCCGGCTTCGCGCTCAAGGTCGCCCACGCCTACGTCGTCGACACCATCCGCGACCGCCAGCCCGTGCTCACCGACATCGTCGAGCAACTGCGCCACCCCGAGCCCGAATCGGCCCTGGCGATGAACGTCGACATAGACGATGTACGGGCCTGGGGCCTCGACGTGGCGCTCGTCATCGACCGCCTCGTCGACGGCGACCTGCGCGGCATGTTCGACGGCCCGACCACCGTCGGCATCGACCTCGACGCCCCGCTGATCGTCTTCGACCTGTCCCACATCGACCGCAACTCCATCGCGATGCCGATCCTCATGGCCATCGTCGGCGTCTGGCTGGAACACACCTGGATCCGCCCCGACCGCAAGAAGCGCATCTTCCTCGTCGAAGAGGCCTGGCACATCATCAACAGCCCCTTCGTGGCCCAGCTGTTCCAGCGCCTGCTGAAGTTCGGCCGCCGCCTCGGCCTGTCCTTCGTCGCCGTCGTCCACCACCTCTCCGACGTCGTCGACGGCGCGGCCGCCCGCGAGGCCGCCGCCATCCTCAAGATGGCCTCCACCAGGACCATCTACGCCCAGAAGGCCGACGAGGCGCGCGCCACCGGCCGTGTCCTCGGCCTGCCCCGCTGGGCCGTGGAGATCATCCCGACCCTCACCCCGGGCATCGCCGTCTGGGACGTCAACGGCAACGTCCAGGTGGTCAAACACCTGATCACCGAGGCCGAACGCCCCCTCGTCTACACCGACCGCGCGATGACCGAATCCTCGGCCCAACACCAACTCCCCGACGACCTGCTGGCGGCCGAACTGGAGGCGGAGGAGCGGGCCCTGCTCATCGAACGCCACCGCAACGGCGGCCCGGGGTCCGCGACCACGGTGGCATGAGCATGTACGACGCACGAGACGCCCGCCGTACGGAGGGCCCCGCACGCGGCGGCATCCCGGACGGGCTGCTCATCGCGCTGCTGGCCTTCCTCCTCGGCCTCGCGGTCCTGGTCTGGACGGCCACCGGCCTGGCGGCCCTCTTCTCCAAGGGCGCCTGGCCGGACAGCGTCACCTTCACCCGCACCCCGGGGGCGGTACGCGCCCTGATAGGGCAACCCCATGACCTCCCGGGCGCCTGGCCGGACACCGACCCGGCCGCGCTGTCGGGCTGGGGCCTGTTCTGGGGCCTGTTCATCAGCCAGCTGCTCGTGATGTTCGTGCTGACCGTGTTCTGCATCGGCGTCATCGCCCGTACGAAGTCCCGCCGCGCGCTCGCCAAACAGCCCGCCCCGGACGCCGTACCGGCCCCCGCACCGGCACCGGCACCGACGCAGCCGGCGCCCATGCCCGAACCCGTCCCGTACGAGCCCCCGCACCCGGCCCCCGTACCCACAGCCGCCCCGGCCCCGGCCCTGGCTCCGGCGGACGAGGCCTACCGCTACGGCTTCGGCTACGCCCCGGCAGCCGCCCCCGTACCCACGTCACCGGCCGCGGCCGGTGCCGCGCCACCGCCCCGCATGGCCTACGCCGGCCCCTCCGGGCGCCACCGCCTCGCCGCGCAGGGCATCGCCGCCGCCGAAGGAGCGGTACTGGTGGTCACTTCCTCCCCCGCCCTGTGGGCCGAGACCAAGGACGCCCGCGCCAAACTCGGCCCGGTCCTCCTCTACGACCCCTCCCACCTGTGCGACACCCCGGCCCGCATGCACTGGAGCCCGGCCGAGGGCTGCGCCGACCGCGACGCCGCGGCCGCCCGAGCCGTCGCCCTGCTGGCCCCCGTCCGCCCGCAGGCCCGTATGGACGCGGCCGTCGCCGACACAGCGGAAACGCTCCTGCGCAGCTGGCTCCAGGCAGCCGCCCTCGACGCCCGGCCGTTCAAACAACTGCACCGCTGGGCCCAGGGCAACAGCGCCCAGGACCCGGTCCGCATCCTGCGCACCCACCCCCAGGCAGCCCCCGGCGCCGCCGGGGAACTGGAGAACGCCCTCACCGCCCACCCGGAACGCCGAGAACTGGCCCAGCACCTGACGGCCCGGGCCCTCTCCTGCCTGACCTCGATCCACATCCGCGAGGCCTGCAACCCGAACCGAACAGATTCGCTCACGTTGGCATCGTTCGTCTCCGAAGGGGGCAGTCTCTACGTGGTGGGTGAACCGATCGAAGATCCGCGGACCCACCCGGGTGCGATGCCCTTGCTGACGGCGCTCGCCTCTGACGTGGTCGAGCACGGCCGCCGCATGGCCGCACGGTCATCCCACGGTCGGCTCGACCCACCAGTCACGCTCGTCCTGGACGACGTGGCCGCCGTGGCCCCCGTCCCCCAGCTCCCGGAACTCCTCCAGGACGAGACGCTGCCCCTCCTCGCCCTGTGCCGCAGCCGCGAACAGGCCCGCTCGCGCTGGCCGGAGGCGGCCCTCCCCTAAGGCCGGGCGAGCACGTACTCCAGCTCCTGGGCGGACGGATCCGCTGCCATGGGCACCCGCACGCCGCTGTCCTGGAACCCGATGCGCCGGTAGAAGGCCTGGGCCCGCTCGTTGCGCTCGTGCACGTAGAGCCGGACGCGTTCCAGCGCGGGATCCTCCAGCGACCAGGCCCACTCCAGCCCGGCCCGGAACAGGTCCTCGGCCAACCCGGCGCCCCGCCGGCCCTCGCGCACGAAGACACCGACGACGTGCCCCTGGGTCGTCTCGATCTCGCGGTCGAGGAAGTCGGTGCTCCCCCGCTCCTCGACGAGCACGGCCACGGTGCCGTCCCACACCCCGTCGGGCCCGACGGCCACGAACTGCCGCACGGCCCGCCCGGAGGCAGCGCCGGCGGTCCGCTCCTGCCAGAAACTGTCCGGCCGGGCCTCGGCGAGTTCCGCGGTGTCGAGGAAAGCGATGGGTGCCACGGGATCGTGGAGCGAAGCGATCCGCAGCTCCTTGACCTGCTCCCATTCATCGGCCCGGACGGGACGTATCAGGTACTGGTTCTGTTCTGCGCTCATGCCGGGGATCCTAGCCCTGAACGCAGAAAAGCCCCGCACCATTAAAGGTGCGGGGCTTTCCCACAATGATTGTTCGGCGGCGTCCTACTCTCCCACAGGGTCCCCCCTGCAGTACCATCGGCGCTGAAAGGCTTAGCTTCCGGGTTCGAAATGTAACCGGGCGTTTCCCTAACGCTATGACCACCGAAACACTATGAAGTTAACCAACCGGATATGGACACAGTTCGTTACTTCAGAACTAACACAGTGGACGCGAGCAACTGAGGACAAGCCCTCGGCCTATTAGTACCAGTCAGCTCCACCCGTTACCGGGCTTCCACATCTG